>JBDKTZ010000476.1:0-12801 GCA_039679975.1 Prolixibacteraceae bacterium | reverse complement strand
ATGAAGCCGTCTACCTTTGCCGACGTTGGGAAGACAATTCGGATGCTTCGCTCGACGTTCAGAAGGCAAATGCGCATGATACTTACAAAGACCGGCTGCGGACCATCGAGCTGAAAGCAAGGATCAGAATGAACAAGGAATCCGTGAGTAGTGAGTAGTGAGTACCCGATGTCCCACGCAATTTCGTAATTAACTATTTAACAATTAATTAATTTGACATTTCCTACATCATATTATCCTACGGAAAATCTTTCCGATCAAGTCAGATCATTGATCTGTCAGCAAAAAAAAGTGTGGCCTCTGTTGCGGCAAAATTATGCCGGGCTGGAAAAAATCGAATCAAAAATATACTCGTTTAACTCGTTTAAGGTTATTGCCCAGTATAATCCCGAACGGATTCGCTCGTCGGCGGCAAAGACCGACGAAGCGTCCATCCGGGAGAGACCTTGCTTTTTATGCAAAAAAAACAGGCCAAAAGAGCAGCAGGGAATTGACTTTCAGGGAAGATATACGGTTCTTGCTAATCCATACCCGATTTTCCCGGAACATCTGACCATTCCGCTGAACGAACACCTGCCGCAGCGCATTGAACCTTATTTCCCGGATATGTTGTTGCTAAGCCGGCAGCTTCCGGGTTTTACCGTCTTTTATAACGGTCCCGAATGCGGCGCGTCGGCTCCTGACCATTTCCATTTTCAGGCAGGCACGGCTGGTATAATGCCGGCAGACACGGAGATCGAAAAAATACTGAGTCTTCACGGTGACCTGCTCTTTCAGGACAAACAGATCATGGTCCGGTCGGTTGGAACAGCATACCTGCGAAAATTCATCGTCCTTTCATCGGCTTCAGAAGAGGAACTTACGCGGTGTTTTGCACAAATCCTGAGAATTCTGGAAGAACGCGGGGAGAAAGATGAACCGATGATGAACATCATATCGGCCTATCAACATGAAAGGTGGGGAGTGATCATTTTTCCGCGTGACAAGCAACGCCCCTGGCAGTTTGATGAAGAAGGCAACCGGAAAATAGTAATGAGCCCGGCCTCGGTCGAGCTTGGGGGACTGGCAGTTCTTCCAAGAAAAGAAGATTTTGACAAGCTTACAAAAGATGACCTGGCCAGCATTTATAACCAGGTGACTATCAATGATGCTGATTTCGACCTGATCAAGAAAAGAATAAAGAATTGCTTATGAACCAGCAACCCACTATCCAGGTAGGCATTATGGCGGCTTCTGAAATTAGTTTCAGGCTTCACGGGGATTTCGGTTCCGGTCATAGATATAATGACCAAACATACCGCGCTGCCCTGCAAGGGAACGAAATTACCTTGAGCAACGAAAACGAGGCGAAAAAAACCGCTCCTTATTTTGTTTTTGAAGCCGCGTCAAAAACAGACTCATTTACACTCGGTCATGTGACCATTGGCATCGGGTTCCATTGGGAGCAACAGGAGGAACAGCGCTTTAACGGAGATCTGAAACTGATTATTGAAGAAGGAAAAGTACGCGCCGTCAATATTGTTCCGCTCGAAGATTACCTGCGTTCGGTCATTTCATCCGAAATGAGCGCCACCAGTTCAATGGAGTTGCTGAAAGCACACGCGGTAATTTCGCGAAGCTGGTTGCTGGCCCAGATTGAGCGAAGCAAGCGACCGCAAATTCGAAACCGTCAAACTCCGCATAGTCCCGATGAACTGATCCGTTGGTACGACCGCGAAGATCACTCTCTTTTTGATGTTTGCGCTGACGACCATTGTCAACGGTACCAGGGGATTTCAAAGATCATCAGCAAAAAAGCAAATGACGCTATTGAAGCGACATTCGGACAGGTGCTTTTCGGGGACAATGAAATCTGTGATGCCCGGTTCTCCAAATGCTGCGGAGGAATCTCCGAAAATTTTGAGCATGTATGGGAACCTCAGCCCCACAGTTACCTGGTCCGCGTCAGAGATGCCCGATCGGACATAAGCCTGCCTGATCTGCGAATCGAACCGGAAGCCGAAAAGTGGATCCGGTCCGCCCCCCCGGCCTTCTGCAACACCGCCGACAAAAAGATCCTCTCGCAGGTCCTCCCCGACTTTGACCAGGCAACCTCTGATTTTTACCGCTGGCAGATCAGTTATACGCAACAGGAACTTTCGAAATTGATCTTAAAGAAGACCGGGATTGATTTTGGAGAAATCGTCAGCCTGCAACCGATCGAGCGGGGTTATTCTGCCCGCCTCATCAAATTGAGGATCAACGGAACTAAAAAAAGCCTGATTATTGGAAAGGAACTGGAAATCAGAAAGGCGCTGTCGCCCTCTCACTTATACAGTTCAGCTTTTGTTGCCGATCATCTGGAAGTGAAAAACGGGATCCCTCAAAAACTGGTCTTGACAGGAGCAGGATGGGGGCATGGAGCAGGCTTATGCCAGATCGGCGCTGCCGTGATGGGCGAACAGGGATACAGCTATCAGGAGATCTTATCACATTACTTCAAAAATACAATCTTAAAGAAAATTTATTCTGAATAGAAGCATCCTGATTATCAACCTATATTAAACATAAATGAAGAAAGTAAATACACGAAATGCATGGGCCTGGATCCCGTCGCTTTATTTTGCAGAGGGACTCCCCTATGTGGTTGTTATGACTGTTTCGGTCATTATGTATAAACGCCTCGGCTTGTCAAACACTGATATCGCATTATATACCAGCTGGTTATATCTTCCATGGGTCATCAAGCCTATATGGAGTCCTCTGGTCGATAACCTGAAGACCAAACGCTTTTGGATCATCTGCATGCAGCTGCTGGTGGGTGGAGGACTGGCCGGAGTGGCGTTTACGATCCCGGCAAGTAACTTTGTTCAATATAGTCTGGCCTTTCTCTGGCTGATGGCATTCAGCTCCGCAACACACGATATTGCTGCCGACGGCTTTTATATGCTTGGCCTTTCAGAACAAAAACAGGCTTTTTTTGTCGGTATCCGCAACACCTTCTACCGCTTTGCAATGTTGGCCGGACAAGGTCCTCTGGTCATTCTGGCGGGTTACCTGGAGAGTACGTCGAACGATCTTTCGCGGGCGTGGAGCCTGACATTCTTCGTTCTTGCCGGATTGTTTATCGCTTTTTTCCTTTGGCACTCGCTGATCCTTCCCTATCCGGTTTCGGATGAAAAACGAGGAAATAAAAATATGCCGGAAGTGCTCCGGGACTTTCTGGAAACTTTTATCTCTTTTTTTAAAAAGAAAGGAGTTGCAACAGGCCTGATCTTTATTTTGGTTTATCGTCTGGGAGAAGCTCAACTGGTAAAAATGGCTTCGCCTTTCATGCTGGATGATCCGGCGGCGGGAGGATTGGGACTGACGACGGCAAACATCGGCTTCATTTACGGAACTGCAGGGGTTATCGCCCTCACGCTTGGTGGTATCCTGGGCGGAATTGCGGTGTCGCGCCATGGCATCGGGAAATGGTTATGGCTCATGGTCATGGCGATGAATATGCCTAATCTTGTTTATGTCTATATGGCATTTGCGCAACCTGCAAATCTGACTGTTATCACTTCCTGTGTAGTCGCAGAGCAATTTGGATATGGATTCGGCTTTACCGCTTACATGTTGTACATGATCTATTTAGCGCAGGGGAAATATCAAACGGCTCACTATGCACTCTGTACAGGCTTTATGGCCCTGGGCATGATGTTGCCGGGGATGATCAGCGGGTGGATCCAGGAACTCATCGGCTATCAAAGCTTTTTTGTCTGGGTTGTGATCTGTACAATCCCGGGATTTGTCGTTGCGCCTTTTCTTAAAATTGACCGGTCATTCGGTACGAAAAAGAGCTAAAAAATTACCCCGGAAGATTAATAATTAATCTTCCGGGGTAATGCAGAAATACTTCCCAGACTTATTTTGTGTACTCCGCGTTGTTCAGGAATTCAAAACTCTTTTGAACACTGACGATCGGTTCAAAATCATAGCGTTCTACCTCGACCACGTAGTGCTTCATTCCCGATTTTTCAGCCATATTGAATGCAGGCTTGAAGTCCATTGTTCCACTGGCGCCCAGCTCTTTTTCATCTTTTACGTGATAGAGTTCAAACCGGCCAGGGTACTGGTTGAAATAATCGACGGCATTTTTGCCGCCTTTCATGATCCAATATAAGTCCAGCTCAAACATGACCTTTGCAGGATCCGTATTTTCAAGCATGAAATTATACACGATCTGGCTATCCAGTACGGTATCGAATTCATGCGAGTGATTATGATAACCGAAACGGATACCGGCGGCATTACATTTTTCGCCAATCGCGTTATAATAGTCACAATACAATTTCAACGTGTCCAGACTGCGATAGGCTTCACCACCCATCGATGGTTTAACGATCCATTCGGCACCGGCCGCCTTATGCGCGGCAATACAGGTATCCCACCACTGCATCGCCTGATCCCATTCGCCTTCTTTTGGCAAGTTAATCCCGGCATGCGATCCTTTCATGGTCATCCCGTTTTTCTCCAAAAGAGCTTTGAATGCTGCTGGTTCCATTCCATAAAATTTTCCATCATTATAACCTGCTGCCTCAGCATAAGTATATCCAATCCGACCCAATTTAGCAATTGCGGAATCAGGATTCGTATTCATATCATCCCTTACCGAATACAACTGAATTCCAATATCCTTTTTTGGGGTAGCTCCTTCTGTCTTCTTCTGACCACCGGTACACGATGTCATCATGAAAGAAGCAGGAACAGCAATTAAAATGAATGCTGTTTTCAATAAATCAGTTACTTTTCTCATTTTTAATTTATTTTAATAGATTTAAGTTGATAAAATTAGCTCCAACAATAAGCCAAAGATAGTCAAATTAAAAATTTAAGAAAAAAAGACTTTTACAGAAGATGTGGTATGTTCGCCGACGAAACGGACAAATCTTCATTAAAAGAAAATCTTGTTTGTTGCTGCGCGCTAAAAATGCCGGTGTTTACAATTATTAACAAGATTTTGCCGGAAGGCTTTAAACCACTTGCTTGTTTCCATGTCTTACCACATAGACAAAAAATTTAAAAGAGAATGCGTACGTTATTTGCAGGATTGTTATTATTTGCCGGTATCACAGGAATGGCGCAGCCTATTGGCGCACAGGGAGAGACGGGTAGCAATGAGCCGGCTAAAATTGTGATCAAAGGGAAGGTGGTAGAGAAAGGCACAGAAGCGGCCATGGAATATGCCAATATTTCAGTCTTTAACAGCAATGATTCTATCCTTGTAACGGGTGGAATTACTGATGCTCAGGGAACATTCCGTATCGGGAACCTGAAACCTGGCCGTTTTTTTGTTGAAGCCAATTTTATAGGATTCAATAAAACACGCATTAATAATATTCAAATCACTCCGTCCAGTAAGCAAATTGACCTCGGAGTCATCAAACTTGAGGCCGTCAGTGAGAAAATAAACGAGGTGGAAGTCGTCGCTCAAAAGCCACGAGTAGAATATAAAGTGGATAAAAAAGTCATCAATATTTCGCAGGATATTCATGCCGCGGGGGGTACAGCAGTCGATGCACTGGAAAATGCACCCTCTGTTCAGGTCGATATTGAAGGAAATGTATCGTTGCGCGGATCTTCCAGCTTTACGGTGCTGATCGACGGGCGTCCCAGCGTACTGACCGGAAGTGACGCTCTACAGCAAATTCCGGCTTCAGCTATCGAGAATATTGAAATCATTACCAATCCGTCGGCCAGGTATGATCCCGACGGAATGGCAGGTATTATCAATGTGGTGATGAAGAAAAACGCGCAAACCGGCCTTAATGGAATTATCAATGCCATGGTCGGCACCAACGATAAGCAACAACTGGATGCAACCTTCAATAAAAAAACAGGAAAGGTGAATCTGACATTTGGCATTGACCTCAACGACCGTAATTTTACCGGAAAAAACTTTTCGTCGAGGGAAACATACAATGATAACACAACCGAGTATCTGATCAAAGACGGAGAAAGAGGATTTTCCAGGAGTGGTTACCAGTTTAAAGGAGGAGCCGATTTCCACCTCTCCGATAAAACTACGCTTGGATTCATCGGGAATTACGGCTACTATAGTTTTGAAGGCGGGGGACATTCAAATATCCACCGGTATACAACTCCCGGATCGACTGACAGGTACTCCGTAGAGAGGGACCCTTCAAAAAGAGACGGAAACTATGTTAACGGCAACGTCAATCTTCAGCATCTGTTTAATAAGGAAGGAACTCACAAGCTGGAAGCGCTCTTCTATTATTCACACCGGAACGGCGACGACCGTGACGAAGAAAATGAATACCTCGCCGATTCTGATTATGATCCCGTTGACGATGCCGATAATATGCACATCCGGACAACCGAGGATGAGGCCGACAATGAATACCGACTCCAGGCCGATTATACACAGCCTCTGGGAAAGGCGGGAAAACTGGAAGCCGGCTTCCAGAGTCGTATCGATCGGTCAAATGAGGACTATTTGCTCGAACGCTATAACAATACGAGCAAAATCTGGGAGAAAGATAATGACTTCAGTAATTATCAGGACTTCAAACGTGATATCCATTCGGCATACGCGACGGTATCAAGTAAATTAGGTCCCGTTCAGTATATGCTGGGAATGAGAGGAGAATATACCAAACGGCAAACCGCTCTTCCCCGGACAGATCAAACCTTTAAACTCGACCGCTTCGATTTGTTCCCGACAGCCCACCTATCTCTTGAACTGCCTGCCAACTACCAGGTAATGACCAGCTACAGCCGGAGAATCAATCGCCCGGGCGGACGGGATCTGGACCCGTTCCCGCAATACATGGATCAATACACCATCCGTTCAGGGAATCCCGATCTGGATCCGGAATATACCGACTCCTATGAACTCGGATTGCTGAAAAGGCTCGGCCCGTCCTTCATTTCACTGGAAGGCTTTTACAGGATCACCAATGGTCTGATCACTCATATCAGCGAATTGCGCGACGACGGCATTTTATATGAGACCACTGTCAACCTGAACAACGACTATTCACTTGGCGCTGAATTGATGGGAGATGTTAATCCCGCAAAATGGCTGCAGATCAACAGCAGCGCTTCGCTGTACAATTACAGGATCAAAGATGAATCGGGAGACGAAGTGATTGAACGGGAAAGTACCAACATTGACGGAAGGATAAATACGATCTTTAAATTTTCACCGGACAGCCGCCTGCAGTTCATGGGGATGTACAGGGGAGCAACGATCTCGGCGCAGGGTGATCGTAAAGGAATGTTCTTCACCAACGTGTCCTATCGGCAGGATTTGATGAAAAAGAAACTTACGGCAACAGTGAGCCTGATGGATATTTTCGGCACGGGGAAAAACGAGGGCACCACCATAGGACCAAACTTTAAATCCACTTATAAGTTCAAACGGGAACCCAGAATACTCACCCTGACATTAAGCTATAAGATCAATAATTATAAAAATGACCGCTCAGAATCTTCACGTGAAGGAGGCTCTAACGAAATGGATTTCGGAGGAAACGGTGATTTTTAACAGCTCTTATTCATACTGATCAAGTCATAAAAAAAAGCCTTGAGGCCCTTTTTAGCACCGTTGAAATAAAATAAAAAGGAACCCGTGACGGGTTCCTTTTTTAATGAACATTAAATTCAGAGTGTAGCCATACCCGGCACCCAGTCACAAGGCGTCAATGCACCTGTTTTTAAAGCCTCAAGCACACGGATCACTTCCGGAACATTCCGTCCTACTTCCAGATCATTCACACAAACCCACCGGATTGCCCCTTCCGGATCAACAATAAAAGTAGCCCGGTACGCAATCTTTTCATCCGCCTGAAGGATACCCAGCTCTTCCGCCAGCGATTTCGAGGTATCAGCAATCATTGGAAATTTTAATTGCTTTAAGCCGCTATGCATCTTTCTCCATGCAAGGTGCACATATTCCGAATCGGTCGAAGCGCCGAGAACGACCGCATCCAGCTTCGTAAATGCTTCGTAATGATCATTAAAACTTGTGATCTCAGTTGGACATACAAAAGTGAAATCTTTCGGCCACCAGAAAATCACACTCCATTTACCTTCAATACTCTTGTTGGTAATCGTATCAAACTCTTTACCCTGCTCCAGCGAAACAACCGCCGTCTTTTTAAATTCAGGAAATCGATCTCCAATTGTCTTCATTGATTAAAAATTTAATTCTTACGACTATTAATTCATTTAAGGCTTTTTCTTTCACCCAATAAGACAAATAAGGAACCCCGATGTTCAATCCCTGAAAATTGATTTTTTTTATTTTTTAATAGAGAAAACCTATGGAACAGGAATGATCTGTCAGCAAAGCATCAGGAGTGAAAAATATTTACAAGAATCTCCTCCACGACTTTCAATGAATGGTTTTCCGATGAAACCGGGATACTTAGGTCATTCTCCTTTCTTCTTTATTTCTTCCTTTTGTCTTAAAGTGGATAAAAAAAACCATTTATGATCTAAAACAGTTTTGTCAATCACAGGGATAGTTATATCTTTAAATGTTTTTTCTGACGAGAAATGTGGTGTTCATCAATCAGAACATACCTAAATCAAATTAAAATTATTTTAAACTATGGAACAGATGTCGAATAAGGCAAACAAGTTTTCCAGGAGATCGTTTCTGGGAACTACAGCTGCGGCAGCCGCAGGAATTACGATTCTTCCAAGCAAAGTAATTGCTGGTCTTGGACATAAGGCGCCGAGCGATAAATTAAATATCGTGGCTGTAGGTATCGGCGGGATGGGATTCGCTAACCTGAAAAACCTGGAATCTGAGAACATTATTGGTCTTTGTGATGTGGATTGGAAATATGCAGCCCGGGTTTTCGAGCATTTTCCAACAGCAAAGAAATACAAGGACTGGCGCAAGATGTACGACGAAATGGGTAAAAGTTTCGATGCCGTTGTAATTGCAACAGCCGATCATACCCATGCCATTACTGCCGCTCATGCGATGACGATGGGGAAACATGTATATGTTCAAAAACCATTAACCCATTCGGTATACGAATCAAGGCTTTTGACCAAATTGGCTGATAAGTACAAACTGGCTACCCAAATGGGTAATCAGGGATCATCGGGCGAAGGTGTGAATCAGACCATTGAATGGATTGCAAACGGAGAGATCGGTGAAGTGACGAAGGTAGAAGCATTTACCGACCGTCCGATCTGGCCACAGGGATTAAATACACCTGAGAACGGGCAATGGGTACCCGAAACGCTGGATTGGGATTTGTTTATCGGGCCGGCTCAAATGCGTCCGTACAATGAAATCTATCACCCGTGGAACTGGCGTGGCTGGTGGCCTTTTGGAACCGGCGCCCTTGGTGATATGGCCTGCCACATACTCCATCCTGTATTTACCGGGCTTGAATTAGGTTATCCGACCAAAGTTCAGGGAAATTCAACATTATTGCTGAACGATTGCGCTCCGACAGCTCAGTCTGTCCGGCTGACCTTCCCCGAAAGGAAACCACAGAAAAAAATGAAGGTTAAATTACCTGAGGTAGATGTTTATTGGTATGACGGCGGTATTAAACCCATGCTTCTCAAAGGATGGCCTGCAGGCAAAGAGCCTAATGATGCAGGCGGTTATGTTGCTTTCCACGGTTCAAAAGATACCCTGATTTGCGGATGCTATGGAAAAGATCCGTGGTTATTGTCGGGTCGTGTTCCTGTAGCTCCGAAATTCCGTCGCCGCGTAGAAACAAGTCATGAAATGGACTGGGTTCGCGCATGTAAGGAAAGTCCGGAAAACCGTGTCAAAACTGCTTCTGACTTTAGCGAAGCCGGACCATTCAACGAAATGGTTGTCATGGGTGTACTGGCAGTTCGCCTGCAGGCCCTGAACAAAGTATTGGAATGGAGCGGCGAAAAAATGGAATTCACCAACCTGAAAGATGACGAAACGATCAAGACTGTTATTAAAGATGGTTTCAAAATTCATGATGGTCATCCGACATTCGAAAAAACCTGGACCGATCCGGTTCCTGCAAAAGCATTTGCTGCAGAGTTGATCAAGCATACCTACCGTGCTCCGTGGAGCTTACCGGAAATGCCTGCTTAATGAAATAATTCAGATTAGCCGGATGAATTGAAACATCCGGCTAATTCTTTTTTAGCCTCTCCGCTACTTTATGACACACACATCTATCGGACGAAGGAAGTTTTTAGGATCGGCAACTGCAGCCCTGGCCGGGGTTACTATATTGCCCGGTCATGTAATTGCGGGACTGGGCCACCGTCCGCCCAGCGACCGGTTAAATATTGCCGGGATCGGAGTAGGCGGAACAGGCTATCTGAACCTGAAGCAGATGGAAACTGAAAACATCGTTGCTCTATGCGATGTTGACGCGGAGTATGCCAGCCGGAATTCGTTCCGCGAATGGGATACGGTTCCTCAATACGCTGATTTCAGGATCATGTTCGAAAAGCAAAAGGATATCGACGCGGTGATGATCGCAACTCCTGATCACACGCACGCTCTCCCCGCATTGACCGCCTTGCGTCTGGGCAAGCATGTTTATCTTGAAACACCCCTCACCCACTCGATATTCGAATCGCGCACCCTGGCCGGTACCGCAATCAAATATAAGGTGGCCACGCAAATGGGGAACCAGGGGAATTCGGGTAACGGGGTGCGTTTTGTATGTGAATGGATCTGGTCGGGCGTTATCGGGGAAGTTTCCCGGGTAGATGTATGGACTAACCGTCCTACATGGCCACAACTTCTCCAGCGGCCCAAAAAGGAAATGCGTATACCCAAAACATTGAATTGGGATTTGTTTATCGGACCGGCATCATACCGCCCTTATCACGAGATTTACCATCCATGGAACTGGCGGGCATGGTGGGATTTCGGGACAGGCGCCCTGGGCGACATGGGCTGCCATATCCTGGATCCCGTGTTTAAATCGCTTAACCTGCAACATCCTGTCTCGGTCCAGTCCAGCTCCGGTCAGACGACAATCGATTCGCCTCCCAATTCTGAGATGATCACCTTCGAATTTCCTGCACGGGACAATTTTCCCAAAGTGGCTATGCCGGCGGTGACAATTACCTGGTACGACGGAGGGCTTTTACCTGTCCGTCCCGATGAACTATCCGATGATGAGCCTATGGGTGACGAAGACGGTGGCTGCATTTTTTATGGGTCAAAAGGGAAAATCATGTGCGGAGCCTACGGCAGAAACCCCACTTTATTGCCGGCGAGCGAAATGGAGCGATTCCGTCAGCCTGAGAAAACACTCCGCCGCATCTCCGCCGCAACGGAAGGGGGACACGAACAGGACTGGATCAGGGCCTGTAAAGAAACAATCGGGAACCGTGTTGAAACGACTTCTAATTTTGCCTACGCGGGTCCGCTTAATGAAACGGTATTACTGGGGGTGCTGGCGGTAAGGATGCAAAGCCTGAACCGTAAGCTTTACTGGGACAGCGAGCGAATGCTTTTTACCAATATCACCAATGAGGATCAGCTTCATCTCCTTGTCGGAAATAAATTTGAACTGATCAACGGCGACCCGCGGGTCAATCAAAAAAGCATTACACGTCCGGCTTTGCCCACCATTGAGGAGTGGATCCGCCATACCTATCGTCAGGGATGGGAACAAATCTGAACGCCGGGCAATCTTTCAACTGCTTTATTCCTGTCCAAGAGCGCTCTTAATCAGCTGCCCGAGTTGTTCCGTTAATTCTTTTGGATCGCGTCCGGCCGGATCGATCGGCTGAAGAACGGTGTATGTGAGGCGTGTACCGAACTGAAGCGGATAATACCCTTTTTTTATGAATTCCCTGTTCCCGTCAATCACAAAAGGCACAATCCAGGCCGATGGAGCCGAACGCAGCAGGGCAGCAATACCCGGATGCTGAAAATGCCCTACCTTGCCTGTTTTACTGCGCGTCCCTTCCGGAAATATGCTGGCGGCGTAATTCTCCTTTTCAATGTGCTTTCCAAGCCGGGCAATTTCCAGAATGGACTGCCGTCCGTTGTCGCGGTCAATCAAAACCGAGCCGCCATGCCTCAGATTATAGGAAATGCTTGGAATACCCTTTCCCAATTCTTTTTTTGATATAAACTTGGGGTGATGCTTTCTGAAACCCCAGACAATAGGCGGAATGTCCATCAGGCTCTGATGGTTTGAAACAATGATCAGCGGACGCCCCTGAGGCAGCAGCTCCAAACCCCTGAACCTGATCCGGGCTCCCATGATCACCTGACTGTATAAAAGAAAGAAATTCAACACATCGACCGACTTTTTCCGAAGAGGATAACCACCAATCTGACGGCAAACCATCTGCACCGGATGAAAAATCAAAATCAGCACTATAAAAGTCAGCAAATAAAAAGGCGTGAGCAAATAACCAAGAATTGTCTTCATCTTTTTTGTCCGTGTTCGTTACCTGTTATCTACTTTTTCAGGATTCATGTCATGATTTTGCAACCGGTACCAGGCCAGCCCTTCATACTTTGTACCGGCTTTACCATAATTGGCATAAGGATCAATACTCAACCCTCCGCGGGGAAGAAATTTTCCCCAGACTTCAATATACTTCGGATCCATCAGGCGGATCAAATCTTTCATGATGATGTTGATACAATCTTCATGAAAAGCTCCGTGATTCCGGAAGCTAAACAGGTATAGCTTCAACGATTTGCTCTCGACAAGCTTTTTATCGGGTATATAGCTGATATAAATTGCTGCAAAATCGGGCTGACCGGTTATCGGGCAAAGGCTGGTAAATTCCGGATTATTGAATTTCACCCAGTAG
>JBDKTZ010000276.1:0-2637 GCA_039679975.1 Prolixibacteraceae bacterium | reverse complement strand
TCATCAGGTTCCTCTTCAGAAACCGTCGTCTTGAATATTCTTTTTTATCCATGTCTCTCATCCTTTAATTTTTATTCCGGAATACCTTGTTATGAACAGAAGGTACTGAACTCCGGAATAATCTCCTCTACCCTTCGGCGGGTGTGTTCAACAAAACTTTCAGGAATTGAACGATAGGGCCAGCGCAGTTTTGCTCCTACATCGGCCCAGCCTCCCACCAATGCCATAAAACGGTCACAGGCATGATTCGGATAGCCCTGTTCCGTGATCAATGGCGTAATACACTCACTCATGAACCGGTTAATCCTGCCTTCTAACTCCAGCGCCGCGAAGCTGTCGGTACCGATCATCTCAAACCATCGCTGAGCAGCAAAGGGATTTAAACAGGCCATATTCGAATAGGCCCCTCTTGCTCCCGCCTGAATACCCGAAGCCAAATGATGCCCGGGGATAAATACCGATAAACCTTTGTTGCAGGCATTCATCCTTCCGTACCACTCTTTGCTCCCGTACTTGTCAGCAACTTTTACACCGGCCAGTGCAGGAATCTGGCTTTTGAGCGCAGCCCATTCTTCCGGTTGTAACTGCCATTTTGCATGAGGCGGATTATAGAGGATTAAACTGATCCCATTGGCTTCCTCCGCCATTTTCTGTAAGAAAGCCACTGCTTCTTCAGGCGAGACGGGGAACCAGTCAGGCAAAATCACCTGCACAGCCCCCGGCTGCAAATCTCTTGCCCTTCGCAACCGTTCGAGCGAGATCTGCGGACTCATGTGGCTTACCCCAATCTGATAGGCTACCTTCGCCTTTTCACACTTGCCGGAAAGCATAAAACTGATCCGGTCAAATTCTTCTTCCGTTTGGGTATAAAATTCACCCGCAGTCCCGTTCGAATAGATGCCGTTTGGAGCGGACGAGATCAGAACATCAATTTCATCCGACATCCTGGCGTAGTCTATTGCTCCCGTTTTGTCCGTTGCAAGCAGTAAGGTTTCCCAGTTGCCATAGATCCCATCCCACTGTAATCGTTGCATATGCTGATTGTAATAATTTTTTAAAAAGATTTCAGGAATAAAGATAAACAAAACGCTACCCTTATTCCTGAAAAAAAACCCATTTCCCGTTAATTGTAACCAGGATTTTGATCAATAACTGGCGTCACATCAATAATCGTTTGAGGGATCGGATATAAATACTGATCCCTGCTTTTCAAATTGGCCTCCAGACCATACTGCGCCAGAAATGCTTTCATGACATCGAGGGCCCGGTCGGTACGAACCAGATCGAACCATCTGAGGTTCTCAAAACAGAATTCATGTCTGCGTTCCTGTTCTATCCATAACCTGAAACTCTGCTGGGTTGGAACGTCCGTTGCTGTTTTTTTGGCAAGACCGGCCCTCTGGCGCACATCATTCAATATGGTAAAAGCTTCACCACCTGACGAATATCCCAATTCGTTCAGGCATTCGGCATACATCATCAATACATCGGTATAACTCAGGGCAATCCAGTCAATATCCCAGTCATTGGCAGCCGAAACCGGACCATTCTGATACTTCTGACAGGTTGGTAAGGTCGAGATCATTTGCCCTGACTTATGAAGCCAGGTCGATCTGATTGCGACGTTCTTCCTCAGGTCACCCGGTTCAAAGCTATCGACAATATCGGTCGAAAGGAATAAATTATAGGGTGATCCGCCATAAAGCAATCCGCCTTCAGCGACAGTAACCGGTTTAATGTCGTTCGACGCATTTCTTGTCGGGAACGGGTTTCCGTTGCCGCTGGCGCCCGATTTAAACTGAATGGAAAAGACCTGCTGTTTCCCCCCTTCGAAGGTGTATTTATAGATATCTTCATAACTGCTGAAAAATTCGAACAGGCCCGAATTCTTCACCTCCAGGAATGCCTGTCTTGCCTTTTCCCATTCATTTTTCTTTAAAGGATACCCGCTCCTGAACACGTACACCTTTCCCAGATACCCTTTGGCTGCCCATTTGGTTGCACGTCCTTTATCGGCAGCGGCATAAGACGCGGGAAGTAATTCCGAAGCCTCTGTCAGATCAGTCACAATCAGATTATATACTTCCTCGATGCCAGCTCTGGGCACCTGGTAGCTTTCACTGATCGAAAGTGTATGGGTAACTAACGGCACACCTCCAAAAAGACGGACCAGGTCAAAATAGCACATGGCCCTGACAAACTTTGCCTCGCCCTCGTATTGCTTTCTTTTTACCTCATCCATCTCAACGCTTCCATTGGCCTCCAGAATTTTGTTGCAACGGTTAATGTAACCATAATACATCTGCCAAACGGAAGAGAAACCCTCGGAGAGAGGTGTATCCTCAAAGCGGCAAATAGGTCCGTCTTCGTATGCAGTTCCCTGAAAGGTATTGTCACTGCGCGACTCGGTGAGCATATAGGAATAGTACGAAGTGACCCAGGCCGATCTCAATCCGTTGTACAATCCCACGGCGGCAGAATTAATGTGGGTTTCCGTCTTATAAAATCCCTCCACGCTTTTCTCCGAGATCGGGACAATATCCAGCTGCTCACATCCGGTCAGTATTCCTGCCAGTAAAATGAAGAAATAATATCGTTTCATTGTTCTAAAATTTAACGTTAATACCAAAAGTATAG
>JBDKTZ010000147.1:0-2293 GCA_039679975.1 Prolixibacteraceae bacterium | reverse complement strand
CAACCAGTCGGTTATTTACGGAGAAACTGATCCGATTGCGCTTGAGTTTGAGTCTTCGAACGTCGCCCTGAGCGCGGGATTCAGGCTTAAACTGGCTTTCTTTAGTCTTTACGGATCCGTTAACCGGATGGAATACACTTCGTACAACGCCGGTATTGCTCTCGGATTCCGGTATAATTAAACGAACCGGTTGACCGGCAGAAACAGCCCCGGGAACAGGGATCTTTACACAGGGTAAGGGTCCCTGTTTTTACAGGATGAAGCCCGGCTAAATTTACATCTGAAAAAATAAATAAAAATATTCCCGTCAGGTTAATTATAATTATCTTTGCTGCCTGAAAAAAGTTACAACATAACAGACAGATGATTAAAATAACTCTTCCTGACAATAGCATCCGGGAATTCGAGGCTGGTGTAACCGGTCTTAATATCGCTAATGCCATTAGCAATCGCCTGGCGAAAGATGTTCTGGCAATCTCGGTCAATGGTGAAGTTTGGGATCTGAACAGACCCATCAAATCGGACGCGAGCATCAGGCTGTTCACGTGGGACGACAGGGAAGGCAAGGAAACATTTTGGCATTCATCTGCGCACCTGATGGCCGAAGCGATTGAGTTTTTCTATCCGGGTACAAAGTTTGGTATTGGACCTACGATCGATACCGGTTTTTACTATGATATCGACCTTCCCGAAGGGACTCAGCTTACCGATAGAGATCTGGAGAAGATTGAGAAGAAAATGCTGGAACTTTCCCGGGAACGGAATGAGATTGTCCGCAGTGAAATTTCGAAGGCCGGGGCTATGGCCATGTTCACAAATAAGCAGGATCACTTGAAGCAGGAGCTTATCAGTGAGTTGGCCGACGGCACCATTACGCTGTACAATCAGGGTAATTTCACCGATTTATGCAGGGGTCCGCACCTGCCGAATACCGGATATATCAAGGCTGTTAAACTGACTTCAATTGCCGGTGCTTACTGGCGTGGCAGTGAAAAAAATAAAATGCTGACCCGTGTGTACGGCGTGACTTTCCCCAAACAGAAGATGCTGGAGGAATACCTGATCCTGATGGAGGAAGCAAAAAAGCGGGATCACCGCAAGATCGGCAAGGAAATGGAACTGTTTACTTTCTCTTCGAAAGTGGGGCAGGGATTGCCGTTATGGCTTCCGAAGGGGACCCAGTTGCGTTTGCAACTGGAGGATTTCCTGAAAAAAGTGCAGAAAAAATTCGGTTATGAACAGGTGATGACTCCCCATATCGGGAATACAGAATTATACCGGACTTCAGGTCATCTGGCCAAGTACGGCGCCGATTCGTTTCAGGTTATCAAAACACCTGAAGAAGGAGAGGAATACATGCTTAAACCCATGAATTGTCCCCATCATATTGAGATTTATGCATCCAAGCCACGCTCGTATAAAGATCTTCCGGTGCGGCTTGCCGAATTCGGTACCGTTTACCGGTATGAACAGAGCGGTGAGTTGCACGGGCTAACCAGGGTAAGAGGATTTACCCAGGACGATGCCCATTTATTCTGCCGCCAGGATCAGATCAAGGATGAATTCAAGAAAGTGATCGATATTGTATTTATCATTTTCAACGCGATGGGGCTGAAGGATTATACCGCTCAGATCTCTCTGCGTGATCCTCAGAAGCCTGAAAAATATATTGGATCGGTCGAAAACTGGGAAAAAGCGGAAGCTTCGATTATTGAAGCTGCCGGTGAAAAAGGCTTGAAAACGGTAACCGTGTTGGGTGAGGCGGCTTTTTACGGCCCCAAGCTCGATTTCATGGTGAAGGATGCCCTTGGCCGGAGCTGGCAGCTTGGTACCATTCAGGTCGATTACAAACTGCCTGAGCGCTTTGAACTGGAATATATCGGAGCCGATGATAAACGCCATCGTCCGGTTATGATCCATCGTGCACCATTCGGATCAATGGAACGGTTTGTCGCTGTGCTGATTGAACACACCGCAGGGAAATTCCCGCTTTGGTTAACGCCCGATCAGGCCGTGATCCTCCCGATCAGTGAAAAATATAATGAATATGCACAAAATGTTTCAGAATTTCTAAATAATTCCGATATTCGCAGCTTGATTGATGGCCGCAACGAAAAGATAGGCCGCAAGATAAGGGATAACGAGTTGAAGCGCATCCCTTATTTATTGATAGTGGGAGAAAAGGAAGCTGAGGCTGGTCAGGTTTCCGTTCGTAAACAAGGTGAAGGCGATAAGGGAACAATGACTATAGAAGAGTTCGCGGATTTCATTAAGAATGAAATTAAAGAGCAAT
>JBDKTZ010000097.1:0-13890 GCA_039679975.1 Prolixibacteraceae bacterium | reverse complement strand
CTATAGATGTTGTCAATTCGCCGTATGATTTGGATTTCATCAAAAAAAGTTCATATCTTTGCAATGTCAATGCCCAAAGGGTAAAGGACATGGCAGTTGGTGACAAGTACACCTCGTTCGTATTGCCTTAAGATACGTACCTCACTCGCGAAGTGAGGTTTTTTTTGCCGTCACTTTGCTTTATATAAATTATACCAGCGTTTATACATTGGCCTTTCCAGAGCATCAACCGA
The DNA here is from genome assembly GCA_039679975.1 of Prolixibacteraceae bacterium. Classification (GTDB taxonomy): domain Bacteria; phylum Bacteroidota; class Bacteroidia; order Bacteroidales; family Prolixibacteraceae; genus JBCFBK01. The sequence continues at coordinate 13,657 of JBDKTZ010000097.1, read as the reverse complement.
AAAAGAGGTGATTAAAAATAAACCCGGTTTCAATTCTCTCACAATTACCATAAATCCTCTCTCCTCGTACCAATAGTAAAGTTGGTTATATCCCCTGTCGTTAAGTCGTTCAAAATATTTTATTCGTGCATCAGATGCATTTACTATAATTGGTCTGATTCAATGGATCTTATTTGCCCTTTCTCTGTCAAAATCTCTTTTCCCTTTGTATTTGCTCTCCCTGGTAATTAAGTGTTCGAATGCCTGCATTTTTCCACGGCAAACAGGGTGCCTTGAAATGTTCCTATTGTATGAAAGTTCGGTTCCCCCAATCATGATCGGATTCTTTACAATATCGTTCAGGAAAATCCCATACATCTGATAAAGTTGTTCAACGGTTGGCGCCTCAATGGAAAGATCATCAAACAAATCCTCCAAAGTTCCCAGAATATCATCCGAGTCAATAATATCTAACTCGTGCCTATTCATAACCTCGAAGAGCTAATTTGGAAATCAAAAATGTTAAATTTATCTGCCCATGGCTCAGTCCCTTCATCGAGTCTATAGCCCGCTTTCCTTTCGATATAATCCGTTAACTCTACTTTGACTTTAGATGCACTTTCTGGCCTTATCTCCCCGCGGGCTTTGTAGGTCACTGCCCCGATGAATAAATCAGTCAACTGTATAAGCTCGCTTTCATGAGAACGAATGTGTTGCAAGCATGTAAAAGGAGAGACATCCCGGTATTTGTACTGAAGGTATTTATCGAGCTCCTGCAAACGTTCTTTCCCCCGTGAATCTTTTATATCGAGAAAAACGTGATACAGATCGGAGTCATGATTCACCCATGGATTGTGAAGCAACTGATATACCATTTTGTAATAGAAGGCATTGTGGTCACCTCTGTTGTAGGTTTCGTGATCGAGATTATTTTTGTTTTTAACCAATACACACCGGAAGAAGACGGGATTTTGGAAAAAATAATCGACTAAAGCTTTGTACAAAGGCAAACGGGAATAAGAAAGCTTGTTCCATTTCAACTCTGTTGGTGAATTGTATTTTAGCTTAATAGACTTTATATCATCTTTAATCCTGGAGTAATTATCTTTCTCAATTTTAATATACCCAATACACATTATGGATGCATTGTCGTGTTCGAGATGACAACTTTCGTCGATATATAAATTGTAAACTTTTCCCATTTCAAGTCTTTTGATATTTTGACCAGTTGATTTTTGCAAAGTCTCTCATCCCATTTGCAGGTAAATAAATCGGATAGATTTTCTCGTATTCTTTCTCTGCTTCTTCAAACGACTGGCTTGTCAGGATTCCTTTTTGAGCAAGATACAAAAGGCCGATGATTGCAGATCGAGACTGCCCTTGGTTACAATGTACCAATACTTTTTTTGTAGGGATATTGTTGTCAATCGACTTTAATGCCGTTTTAATGATATCAGATGAGATGAAATTGATATTATCAACATCCACTAAATTTAAAATCAAGCAGTTTTCCCGGAATGCCATTAGATATTCAGGATCATCTTTCGACGCAGCCCTCCCAATGTAACCGAGCGCCTGGCGATGATAAGGTTCCTTGCAAGCATGTATGACATACCAACCGGGCTGATACCGCACAACTGATTCGTAGTCCTGCTGATTTCCGATGAATAAATCCTTGGTAATTTCGACCATCGTTGATGAATTTTAAATATGAGTCTCGCAATGGCTTTTACTTTGTCAGCATAGGAAGTGATTTCATCTTCAAAATCCAGGCGATGTGCTCTCATCCCTATGATCAATTTATATATCGTCATCCTCTCATTCATATTCAATATGCACATAAAAATAATGAACTATTAGCAGGTTCTCACCATAAAGCGGCTCATTTTTATGATTTAAAGTCGGAAGCCTTAAGCCGGAAGTTGCTTATTTATTTTTGCCGGAATTTCTTTTGAATCGAGTCGCTTCCGGTTCCGGGCGGTGATCGCTGCCATCGCTAATGAGTCCTAAATACCAGCCGCCTGTCATAGCCTTAAACCAGTGCCGGCAGCTTTGCCGGCATCGCTATAGGTTCGCTTTAACGATATTATAGGTATACTCAGAAAGTCGGATGAGATCACACGAACGTTGGTGAGGACATCACACCCGCGTTAGTGCAGGTGTCAGATCATGGTCAATTTTTTCTAAAAATCCGGTTGAATATTCCTACTTTTACGGCATACCGGTACAGTGACATTTAAGAACAGCACACCTGTAAAGTTTACAGAAAAAGACTTTGACGATACCGGCAAGGTCGCAGAGTTATAAAAAGTTTTATCGGGTGCTTTGAAACAATTTAAGGGAAACCCATTAATTGAAGACGCTTATGGCAAGCAGGTTTGACAAAAATTTCACGGAGCGCGGCTACACAATGAATTATCTCAAAACGCCCGACACCGTGTATTCCAAAAGCCATGTGCTTCAGTTCCTGATTGAAATAAAAGGCATCACGCCCCGTATCTGGCGAAGGATCCAGGTCCCTTCCAATTATAACTTCTGGGACCTGCACGTAGCGATTCAGGATGCACTGGGTTGGTGGGATTACCATTTGCATCATTTTGAAATAAAAGGTAAAGGAAAAAGGAAGATTGAACGGATAGGTATCCCTGATTTTTCAGGATCGGGTGATCTGCCCGAAGTTTTCCCGGGCTGGGAAATCCTGGCTGCGACTTACTTCAATGATTACGGTGTTCAGGCCACGTATGAATACGATTATGGCGATGGCTGGAAACATCAGGTGATGCTGGAAGGTTACCTGTACAGAAATCCCAAAATTAAATATCCGCTGTGTATCGGAGGAGAAAGAGCATGCCCGCCTGAAGACTGCGGAGGGATTCATGGTTATGAAAATGTTCTGGCAGCTTTGGCAGATCCGGAACACGAGGAACACGAAGAAATGAGAGTCTGGGTGGGGAAAAAATGGGAACCTGAAAAATTCAATCCCGCTAAAGTGAAGTTTGACGATCCCTACAAACGTTGGTTCCACGCCTTCCTGGAAAAATAGGGTTTTAATATTCTGATTTGTTATTTTTGATGCACGTACAACTGATGAATCATATGATCCTGAAACAAAGCAGAGGATTCAGACGAAGAGAATATGAGCTGACAGAGAAGGTGCTCAAAATCCGTGAAAAAGAGGACGGAGAGGAAAAAGAATGGTCTGTTAAACTGGAAGATATAGGACATCATGTTCTATACGAAGCCCGAACCAGAAACAGAGCTTATATCATTCTTTTCATCCTCGCGGCCTTTTAAATTTTCCTGACAGTTGCTCTTTTTAAGAGTGATGACTTCAACGGAAATCTTCCCGTTGTGATCTCAACTTATGTTCTCTGTGGTTTTTTTATTGCGCTGCAGTTCCTTGTATCCCGGAGCTGAAAAAATTACGGCACATATGAAGGGATGTACATAGATGCTTGTTTTTTTCGATCTGTAAACCAAATCATACCAAAAGATGCGTAATAACAGGGTTTTACTTTTTCTTTTACTTTTATTGTCAGGTGGAAATTCAGGTGCCCAAACGGATATATCGCCAGACAAAATCACCTTTGTACGGCAAGGGGTTCGCCGATTTATATTTGATGAAACTCTAAAAATACCTTTATCGGGTCTAAAGCCGGCGGAAATAATCGGCATGTCTGCTATGTACCCCATTACATTCTATTCCGGCTTTCACGCCAATGTTCAGGTAAAAAATAATCAGTTGCTTGTTCAGTCCGGCCAAAACTCACAAACTTCCATCTGGTTCGGAGGGTTCAACCCGTTTGCCACGTATACCATTGATTTGGCTTCCAGCCATGGGCAGGGTAAAATTGGTTTTGAGTTTTCTGATCCTGAAAAAGCTGAGCAGTTTTTTATTACCGTAAATTATAATGAGCAAAAAATCGTTGATGTTTATCAAAGATTCGTCAGATCGTCAGAAGTAATTGCAGACGAGTCAATCATGATCAGTAAAAGCGGAGAACATTCTATTGAAGGAAAGATTATACTCCAAATGCTTGGAAGCGGATTCACCATGTATATGCAAAGCGACGGCTTGCCGGTACCAGTTGCACAGTCCGATTTCAGCAGGATCATCGACTTGCGGAACAAACAGTATTTGCACTCGTTTCAGTCAAGCCTGTACCTGGCAATTGAAAAGGGCGATCTGAAAATTAATGGGGTTGAATCGGCCCTGAGCACGGGCATGGGGCTGTCCGATATCAGGGCTATTACCTATGACGATGGGGTGCCGCTGCTTGATCAGGGAAGATTGTGGTACACCATGACCATCAGGGGACGCGCATTACCGCATCATCTGCAAGGTGTTTTTAGCCTCAACCCTACGGTGTTTGACATCCGCTTCGAAGGAATCATCTTGTTTGACAGGGGAGATGGCCTGCTCAGAAATGAAGTGGCTTCTCACATCTTCTTCGACAGAAAAGAAAGCTGCTGGAAGGGGCTGACAACCGGATTCAGCGCTTACGCCAATCCCGACGAGCGGAAACAATTGCTGGCTGTTGAGAGTAAAAGAGATCCCCGGTTTGGCTTCTCAGTCATGCAGGCTACTCCTTTTGGAATGGTTGGTGATTTCGAAGATCCACATGTCTTATACGATTCGGATGCGCAAAAATGGCGTATGCTTGCCTGTGAAAATATAAACGGGTACAAAGCCATTATGCTTGAATCGAATCACTGGAATAAAAACTATGAGCGAATTTCCGGCCCGGTCATGAATAATTCAACAGGAACTTCAATTCAAAAAGTTGGAAGCGGGCGGTATTGCTTTTCCGGAAGTCAGGACCGGAAAATCTACATTTATTCCTATCCCGGGCTCCGCGAACTTGGCACATTGAAGATGGATTTACCTCCCTGGGATGAAAGCTCGGGCACAAGAATCTGGCCAAATGTAGTTCAACTACCCGAGGGTTATCCTTTCCGGTTTGTCGCACTGATGATGGACCGTTTTAATTACCCGCAATTAAAAGGCCCGAACTGGACCTACGGCGCATTGTACCTTTACCACGGTTACGAATAATATTTTGCAATCGGATAAAGACGCCAAATTAAGACAATATTTTGAACGGGAATAATGATTCGGGACCGCACTAACGTTGATGAGGGCATCGCACTAACGTTATTGAGGGTGTCGCAATAACGTTGTTGTGATGGACTCAACAAACTGGTGAGGAAATGGGTCTGCTGGTATACTCAGCAAATGGGTGGAGCATCTCCGGTTCCGGATGGTCAAGAGACCGGCGACTTGTTAGAAAAATGCATAAGTTCATAAAAATATGTTTAGAAACATACCAAAATTTCAATATGTTTATTTAACTTGTTCAACAAATTTATTAAAGTAGTTTCTGAACCTGATTCTTTATTTTGATGAAGAAAAACCTGATATTCGTTTGGTCTTCTATTTTAATTGTTATTCCCACTTCTGTGTTTTTCCCGACTTTCTTTAATGACTTTCAGAGGAGTTGGGACGATCAGTGGATGTTACTGGGACAGCCTTATATACTGAATTTTAGCTGGATGGATTTGATCTATCATTTTGGTTCTTTTTATCACGGACAATATTCTCCCGTTAACACGGTCTTTTATCTGATCATCTATTCTCTGTTTGGATTCAATGCTTTCGCTTTTCATGCAGCATGCCTTTTGATTCATATTGTCAATGTGCTGCTGGTCTTTTGGGTTACCCGGATTATCATAGAAAAAATTAAACCGCTCTGGAATGACCGGCGAATAATAACCTACTCAGGATTGGCTTCCCTGCTGTTTGCCATACATCCTTTACAGGTAGAATCTGTTGCCTGGATCAGTGCCTCCAAGATCGTACTCTATGCGCTTTTCTGTCTGATGGGTTCACTTTTCTACCTAAGATACTTAAAGACGACAAAGATATCGTGGTATCTGTCCGTGCTGCTTTGCTACTTATTGGCTTTTGGAACAAAGGAGCAGGCCATTATCTTCCCGTTAAACCTGATCCTGTTCGACTGGGTGCGTGGACGGTACAGATCAGTGCCGTTTAATTGGCGGCTCATTACAAAGGATGTTTTTGTTGAAAAGCTGCCTTTTTTTCTTCTTGCTGCAGCGATGTGGTATTTTTCGGTACAAAATAATCTGGGCAACCTGGATACAGCAGGCGCCTACCCGTTCCACCAGCGCCTGGTATTTGGAGCACATAGCCTGGTACAGTATATTTTCCGGTTCCTCGCCCCGGTTAGACTATATTACTGGTACTTCTATCCGATGACTGTTGGAGGAAAGTTGCCCTTCAGCTATTGGGCGTACCCGTTATTAGCCGGTATCGTTTTACTTTTCGTATGGAGCCTGTGGAGAGACCGGAACCATTTGCCCGTGTTTGGCTTTGCTTTCTTTACAGTTAACCTGATTCTGGCATTGCACATAATACCCATGCCGCGCGCGACAATCACCGCCGACAGATATATGTATCTGAGTATCCCGGGACTGGCTCTCGCCTGTATCTGGCTAATCAATTACCTGTACCTGAAATACCGAAAAGCCAGGAAAGGAGTTCTCCTGGCAGGATGTATCCTGTTTGTTGCTTTTGGACTACAGTCTTTTGCGCGAACCACCGAATGGAAAAACTCGGAAGCTTTAAGGCGTAACATCCAGAAAATCGTGGAAAAGAGGACGAAGGAGCAACAGGCAGTTGTAAATAATCCTTTAGAGCAAGTACCTGAGCACAAAGGAGTAATTCAAAAGAAAGGAGGCATAAAAAAATAAGCCACATCAATGACCAATTATCTTAAAATTCCGCATTTCATGTGCCAGATCAGACAAAGAAAGCGGGCGTGCCCATTTGGTACGATAAACCAGAGAGTGATGAAAATAAGAAAGTGCAACCGGGCCGACCCCGGTTACACTGAAAAACCGGGCGCAGCAAAGCTGAAATTCTACGAGAAGAAAAAGTTTACTGCCCCAAATTAATCAAGGACAAATATGAGACAAAAATTAGAAAAATGGATAAAAAGAGTAGCGGTAGGGATGTTTTTTGCAGCCCTCTTGCTAAACGTAAAAATCACGTTGGATGGCCCGTATTTTTTAGTAGGTCATGAACTGGCCGCAGAAACTACCGGGACAGGAACAGACTCAGGAACAGGAGATGATACTTCAGGAGGGGGCGGATTGCTATGGGAAGTAAAACAAACCGATATTCTGTGTGGGGAAGTTAAATGGAAAAAAACAGAATACTTTAATTCAAAAGGAACTATAGTTGGCATGATGCTAGTGGAAAATGGAATTGTTAAGCTTCAGTACTCAGGAATTTATAGTTACGTTGTTGAATCTGAAGGGACCACTCCTCCAAGATGGTTGAAGATTACGGAATGTACAAAAGGTTGGTATCCGTTTTGTACAAAATGTCTGGACCCATGTAAGGGTTGCTGATTACTCAATCTTCTTTTATTACTTGATTTAGTTTACATGGGGAATTTTATAGAAACACCTGTATCCATTTTACATAATAGAGATATTAGGTGTTTCTTTTGCTAAAAAACATTAGGATTACTGTAATGAATAGATTGAATTTAGTTTTCCATTTTCGATTAACAAAGCTTCAAACTTTGCTTTATATTTATATGTATCGCCATTTAATTGGGGTATTCGCATTGCTATTAACACTCATCGCTTTCTGCAGTTGTCATTCGCGGGATAAGGACATTAAAAGAATGGCAGAGCAAAAGTATGCAGGTTATGAGAAGGTTATTAAGAACAAGGATTCCATTCCGGAAATCATTCCCGAAAACGGGGGATTGATTACCATCCGTATCCCATCGGATCTGTCGGAGTCAGGGATTAACTTGGATGAAATAATGGACAGCATGTATTATATCCGACTGGAGACCGACACGAACGCCCTGATTGGCGATATCGACAAATTATTATTCTGTGATGATGTCATTGTTGTGGTTGAGCGTATCAAACGACAGTCCATCCTGCTGTTCTCACGGCAAGGCAAGTTTATCGGCAGGTTAGGAATCCAGGGAAGGGGCCCGGGAGAATACCTGAATTTTACGGATGTCGCCATTGATCATAAAAAAAAGCAGATCGTGGTGCTGGATGATCGGGGCGAAAAACTCATGTACTATGATCTGAAGGGTAGTTTTATAAGTGACCAACGCCTTCTTTATTTTGTAAATAACATAGCAGTTTTAGCCGACGGGAGTTATTTGATCGGCCAAAGAAAAGACCTGAACAGGCATTTACCATCTGTTTCCGACTATACCTTATTGTTTGCGGAGCCAGATCTGAACATTTCAGGCAAGTCGTTATCCTATGCTTACAGGGATAAGTTCCCCAAAAATCAGTTGAGTAGCAACCATAATTTTAACGCAGAAAAAAATGGTGTATGGTTTAACCGCCTGTTTGCGGATACGATCTATGAGATAAGCGGGAAGAACGCTATCCGCGCAAGATACTATCTTGACATGGGCAACAAAAATATAACAAACAGGTTTAATGAACAGACAACTACGGATGATGTCTTTGATATGCTTAATACACAAAAATACTTCTACTTCAAAGGGAAAGCTTTTGAAACAAATAATTATGTTTATTTTGAAATCAACGCCAATCAATGCTATTACTCCAAACGAAAAAACAAGCTTTACTACGGCAGTTTCTGGAAGTACCAAAATGCATATTTATCAAGTCATTTGATAGAAACTGCTCGCCCGGAAACATCCGACGATCATTTTTTTGTTGCAGTGTTACAACCGTATTCTTTTATGCCAAATCTCAAGTACAAGAAATTCAGTTCCGATCTTGATCCTATTCTGGCAGATATCAAGGTTGAGGACAATCCTCTTTTGTTTTTTTATTCCCTTAAATAGATACTTATGAAGCTAATTTACGCCCTTATATTTGTCTTATTTTTAATTCTGGTTGGATTATTGGGGTTTTCCAATTTTAATTACAAATCTAAAATCCAGACGATATACGAACGCAAGGTTGCCATGAATGAGATGGTCATCCGTCACTCGTTTTATGGCGGGAGCTTGAATCTATCTCCAAAAACGGTGTTATTTAATAGTTCCAACCAAAGCGTTAGTTTGAAATATATTACCAATGGAAAACCAAAGCTGGTTTTTCGCTTCACTGATTTATACTGCAATAGCTGTATCGTTTCTGTTTTGCCACTACTTAAGTCGTTTTCAGATAGTATCGGCAAAAGTAATATCGTTTTATTCGTATCGGCATCCAATCAGAAGTATTCACGCTTACTTCGTATAGATTATGATTTAGATTTCCCGATTTATTCAGTAGGATATGATTTTGTGAATAATGACGTTGAAAAATTGAATTCACCATATCTGTTTATTCTTAATACGGATACGACGGGAAACAAAATATTCATCCCAGAGAAAAGCCTGCCTGAATTGACGGAGTATTACTTCTCCTCGATTTTAGAACTATTGAAGTAATCTTTCGTTAAGAATAATATCTTTTCAGAGTATGAGAGAATATCAAAAAGATTAATCGAGATGCCGGAATTGTCGCATCAAATGAATTTTAACAGCACCTATAATGAAAAAAGCGATATCAATCGTTCTCTCTTTATATAATGAAGAACAAGGGATTTTACGTTTTTGGGCAGCCCTCAATGCGGAGCTGGAAAAATTATCTTCTGTTAACTTCGAACTGATCTGGGTGAATGATGGCAGCGGGGACCGTACGCAGTTATTCATTAATGATATTTTATCGGGTAATAAGGGGAATCATATCGCACACTGCTCGATTGAATTTTCCAGAAATTTCGGACATGAGGCAGCGATGATTGCAGGAATAGATCGTTCGAACGGAGACGCTGTGATTTGTATGGATTCTGACGGGCAACATCCCCCGGCCGAAATAAGCAAAATGATCGATTCTTTCTCATCGGGAAAAGATCTTGTCCTTATGCAACGGATCGAAAGAGCTGATAACGGTCTTTTAAAAAAGTTCCTGTCTTCCTCTTTTTACAGGATCATTAACAAACTGTCGTCGGTCAAGTTTCAACGCAACACGACAGATTTCTTCCTGATATCCAGACAGGTGGCTGAACATTTGAAGTCAAATTACAGGGAACAGAGCCGGTTTATACGGGGTTATCTGCAGAATATCGGCTTTACATCTGAAATACTTCCTTTTCACGCACCATGCCGGTTAGGCGGAGAAAGCAAATATTCATATCTAAAACTGTTCGCACACGCACTGAATGCAGTTTTCGCTTTCTCCAACAAACCACTAAGAATAAGCATGTATTGTTCAGGCATTTTTCTCCTGTTCACATTCCTCTTTGGCCTATACACCTTTTACATGTACCTGTATGGTGATTCGCCGCCGTCAGGATACACGTCAATTATTTTGTTGTTACTGATCTCGTTCTCTATGTTGTTTCTGGTTATAACCGTCTTATCCTTGTATTTTGAAAAAGCGATCAAAGAAATGCGTCAACGCCCGATCTATATTATTAGGGACGTGAAGTACAGCTCAGGGATAAAAAAGCATCGTAACCTTTCGTTTGTCACCAAGTCAGTATTGAAGAAGAACAGCATTGCAACAGGGGCGTAGAATATGGCTCACAGCTATTGAAAGAACTTTCCGGCAAACCGATTTCTGCCGAAGAAATCACCTGGCGTTGCTGCAGATCGACATTCAAAATAGGTAGAAAAGGTCTGGGATAGCTCAGAATTTCAATCCGGTCAACTAAAACCTATTCCATGAAGATTTGTGGCTCGGTTTATTATCAGGCGGAACCTGAACCTATTCCTGATAAACCATTACATCATCAAGTTCCCATTTTTCGAACTGGGAACATGAAAATCCGATCTGAATTTTTCCCTCATCAAGGGCAATCGAAGTATTTTCACGTCTGTATATCTCTTCGTTATCGACAAAACATTGGGTCAGACCATTTTTAAAGTCACAAACAACTTTTATTTGTTCCGGAACATCGCATTTCTTCTTGCACTGCATACTGAAATTGTTAATATACAGCCAGGCATCGGTGCAATAAATGTTTCTCCGGAATGTACTTTTAAACTCAATAATCAGCTTTTTATCCCGATTAACGATCAATGGTCTGCTTTTTAAATAAGTGCGGGTGCGGTCTCCTCCCTGCTTGATGAGCACAATCCCGTTCGACTCTGTAACATATACGTAATCGCTCGCATATCCCGAAACGATCCACCGGTCATCCATTATACCATCGTTAAAATCGTCGTTTAGCAGGAATTTTTCCTCTTGTTTCTTCAAAAACACTCTTATTGAATCTCTTAAGGCGAACCCACTGCTGCGTATATAATACGATACAACATTCCAGCCTTCTGAAAGCATAAGATCTTCTTCCGGCGATCCGGCAACGTCGCCAAGATTAGTTTGGCTATTGATGGATATAATTATAAATATGGCTTTGCTGAAATATGGATCTATTTCTTTAAACAGCCTGAATGAATTGCTATAGACCGTATCGTTATTATTGGCTGTCAGTGTGAAGGGGTGCTGAAGCGCTTTAAATTTGTTTTTACTCTGCTCCTCAACGACTTTTTGCTTCTCATCGTCAGGCTGTTGTTTACTGGCATCCGCTTCCAGGAACCCGTCATTACCGCCTTGCCGGATAAGGACTACTCCGGTTACATAGAATCCGCTTTTCCAGATATCTTTAGCGGTGTTTCCATTGAATGAAGGCACTTTGGTGCTCATAGGCTCTCCATTGCGGGCACAAAAAACGTTCTGCCATGATGGCGAACCAGGAGCATTATAACCATAACCTTCGCCCGATTTTGGGACTGTTGGTGTAATTTTGATATAAACCATATACCCTACCCCCTTTTGGGGCGAACATTCCAATAACACGCAATCGCGGTAATCAAGGTAGTCTGAAGGAGTCCGGACACCTGCTTCCCATTTAAACACACCATCAATGACCGGCTCGCCCATTAAAGTCCTTAAATCCCATTTTACAGTAAGGCTCCTGATATTTATGGCAACATTGGAGTGATGGGAGAAACTAAAACCATTTACGGGAGCATAAGTCGTTACGCCTGATCCGGATAACTGAACAAAAGGTGCCGTTTGCGGAAAAACTGTTGTCCCGCAAAACATGAATAAAACAATAAGAAGATGCTTTCCCATTTTCCAATCCTTTTATGCAACAGTACATTAAGTCTTTGTTACTACAATTGCTTTTTAGCAAATGATGCTTCGAAAATACATTTATTATGGCATAAATAATTTGTCACAGGGAATAATATTTTAAACATTCTTTCAGATTTGAAAGCCGGAGGCTGTCGCCAAAAAACCTTCCTTCAAATAAATAAACATCTGTATATATTATATAACATAGCAGCAATCGGCTGTGTTGGGAACCCCTAGTCAAATTGAAACCATTTGCATAAGACTCATAAATGTGGTAAGTTTGCGTAATACTAATAGTAAAATTACCTCACATGGGAAAGGCAGTAACAAACCAAACCCGTTCCAGACGCCCCGGAACACACGCTACAGACATCAGTTTGTTTTTCAATGCTGTTTCCAACCAGCTGCTCAGCAAGCTGATGCAGGACACACAACTGTCACAAAAATCTCTGGCTTTTGTGTTCGCCATGACTGAGAAGACCTTTAGCAGTTACAGAAATTCAGACCGGAAACTGAACCCACTCACAGCAGAACTGGCCATCAAAATCATGGAGTTGTACGAGCACGGCAAGGAGACATTCGGAAGCCTGAAGAGATTCCAGCAGTGGATGACCCTCCCGGCCCCCGGGCTGAATCGCAGGGTTCCCTTTGAGCTGATCCAGACTGTCACAGGAGTAGGGATGGTCATGGATGAATTACTGGCAATCGAACACGGAATGCCGATCTGATGAAAGTCTACCGAATTACCAGGGAGAAGTTTGCTACCCTTTCTGCCTCCGGATATTCCGGCAGGTGGAACTCCGAAGGGATATATGTGCTCTATGCAGCCGAACACCGCAGCCTTGCGATTTTGGAGAACATCGCACACAACCCGGTCATTCCGATTCTGGATCAATACGTGACCATGGTTATTGACATCCCGGATGAACTTTCAATCCAAACCCTTGATATCAATCTGCTGCCAAAGGGTTGGAACAAGATGGACGAGTTGGCACGGGGAATCTGTCAGGCCGTTGGAGATGATTTTATCACCAGGAACGATGCAGTTGTTCTTCGGGTTCCCTCAGCAATTGTTCCCCAGGAATGGAACATGGTCATTAACACCGCTCATCCAGACTTCCCCCGGCTATCGGTTGCCGGCATTGAACCATTTGAGTTTGATCCCAGGATCGCGACCAGGGAGACTGATTAGTTTATCTCCTGGTTTATCAAATTCAAAAACAAATCAACCAACTTGTAAGCAATATCTTAAAACAGGCTTTTTTGAAGGAATGAGCTTTTAATACCCTCACCAACTCTGACAATATTTTTTTAATTTTAGACAGGAAGAAGTACGAACTGACTTAACGACGATAGAAATGCAAAAATATTTGATCTTTTTTGTTCTAGCTGGATTTTACCTGAACGGATCGGGTCAAAACAAGGTCGACTCTTTGTTTGAAGACATCAGGTTCCGAAACGATACCGCACGCTTCTTCACCACGAAAACAGTCGACTTTATAAGGGTAAAGTC
>JBDKTZ010000142.1:0-8079 GCA_039679975.1 Prolixibacteraceae bacterium | reverse complement strand
TATTACACTGATATAGCTATACACGTTCTTTCGAGCAAGACTTATCCGGAGGCCGAAAAGATTACTTTGGTCATGGATAACCTGGGACCCCATACACCCGGAGCTTTGTACGAGCGGTTTAATCCGGCCGAGGCAAAACGAATATGGGATAGACCTGAGTTTGTTTATACTCCGAAAGATGGCAGTTGGTTGAATATGGCTGAAATAGAACTTAACGTATTGAATAATCAGTGTCTGGGCCGAAGAATCCCGACCATTGAAAAAGTACGAAAGGAATCAGAGGCTTGGGAACTGGCCCGAAACGGGTTCAACAAGAAAATCAACTGGCAGTTCACGACTGAAGATGCCAGAACAAAACTTAAAAGGCTTTATCCGTCATATGACTATTGACATGACACTAGTGTGGTTATCTTTTTAAAAAGCTGATAGGAACATATTATTCTGCTATTGATCCCTCGCCTGTTTGTAACAAAATCTTGTTTAATAATTTCTTTGAAAAATACCGCTCATGATCAAGCCATTTTTCAAAAACAGGCTTTAGGCTACTAATCAGTCCTTTTTGTTTTGCCTTCACCAGTAAGCCAATAGATCCAATGCAGTTTATATCAAATGATTCGGCAATAAATCTGGCTTTATTGTCATCAATGAGCAAGTAATCAGCATGTAATTCCTCATACAAAATAACGGATTCGGATTCTCCATAATCCATTACCACAGAAAGATAATTTCTTGATTGGATTCTGATCACTCGTTTTTTAAGTTGTGAAAGTAAGTGTTCCCCAAATTCTGGATTTTCATAGGCCTGGAGTTCTTCCCATACCGCACCGGCAATATAAAAATCGCCAAAAACCTTTTCAATCAGGTCAATTTGCCCTACCAGTCCAAGCGATATTAACGCTCCGGTGTCAGCAACCACGACTTTCATCAATTATAAATCTCTGAGTTTTTCTACATCTGCCATAATTTGATCCGGATTCAAACCGGCAGCCGGAATTTTGCTTTTTGCGAGTGCTTTTTCAAATTCAAACCGACTTAATCCGGATAATTGAATGGCTTTTCCGACTGTCAATTTTCCTTCCTGAAACAGTATCATAGCAATGGCTGTCTGAAAACGAAATTTCAATTCCTCTTCAGATTCATTTAGCGTAACCAACAAATCTGATGGAATATTAACCGGTATCGTTATGCTTTTCATCGCTTTCTATTTTTCAATTCTTGTTTTTGAAACGGACTTCGCTTTAGCCATCCACTTCTCAGAATTTCCTTTTCATTTCAATTCATGTATTTTCAAAAATACTCCGCCCATATCTTATCTCACCTTCAAATTTACATGAAATTTTTCAATTGACGCACAGACGGATAAAAATTTCATTGGATAAGGCTAAAGTGTCCTTTACTAAAATAACTATACAGTTCTGGGTTTATTTACTGGAATAGCTATACATCTGTTTTGGAAGCCGCCTGTATCTGCGGCATTCCAATTATTTCTTTTTTAATTTTCTATCTGTACAGGATTGACAGATTCTGTTTAACTTTAGCCAGCGTTTATTTTAAACAGACCGGTAAATTGAATGGAAGGCGGTATTGGCTTTAATTTGGACCGTCAGCTCTGGGAATGGACAGCGCAGATGAAAAAGGTTCATGACATTACCGAAGCAGATTCGGAAGAGCTAAAATGTCATTTGCTGGATTCGGCCGAACATTGGGAAAGGGCAGGGCTGGATCAGGAAGAGGCTTTTTGGGTAGCTTCCCGGCATCTGCGTCTGAGTTTCGATGTGGTGGAAGACTACCATACCGTAAACAACAGGTTCCTTCAAATGGAGAAGACCGTGCTGGTACTTGCAGGCATTCTTGGCTTTTTTCTCTCCTATTATTTCTTTGCATGTTCGGCGATGCTTGTGTTTTACGGACTAACCGTTTTTGGTGTGAGCGGAGACACAGCTATGCAATGGATAAGCCATTACCTGTATGGAGCACAGTTTGCGCTGATTGCCATATCCGTGGGGATTTTCTTCATGGACAGGAAGTTCTTCCGTTTTTTTCGCCGGATCCGGTTAAAGCCGGGACATGCCCTTTCGATTTTGTTTATCACCTTTCTTTGTGCATTGGGCAGACAATATCTCTTTAAGGAGATCAGAGTGATTGGCCATGCGCAGGGAATATGGGGACAATTATTTGATGTGTTTTTCTATTTTCGTTTTAGTTTTCCGTTCTTATTTTGCCTGAGCCTTGTCCTGTTGTATTGGCGATACGGCAAAAAGCTTAACGGACCTGCGAGAGAAAATGAAAGGAAGGAGATGAACAGCGAAGAAAGTGAAGCGGGTTGGTCTGCCCGGATCGATCAGTGGTGCAACCGACCTGAATGGAATTCGGCGGGCCGGTTTTCCAGTCCGCATGAACTGAAGGGCCGAATGCTGCAATTAATGACTGAATTGGAAGCAATCGGACTTAGCGGCGGGGAAGCTTTTGGTATTGCCGTAAAACGATTGGGTTCCGGTCATTTCAAATGGGAAATGGATAGTCGGGCAGACGATCAGGCGATCGAAATAAAGAAATCGCTTCTCATTATGGCAGGTGTCCCGATTTACTTTCTTCTTTATTACTTTCTGGGGACCACATCAAAGTTTCTTTTTATCATTCTCCGCCTGGCCGATTGGGAGCCCCAACTCTCACTTGCCTGGGTTTCCGGTTATCTGAAGCTTACGTGTTTTATTTGTATTGTTTTTTTTATGGGCCTATATTTCTTTGAAAAGAAGACGATATCTCTTATCGAGAGTTTTGAAATAAAAAATAAAACCATTTTTTTTATTTTTCTTACAGCGATCGTTTTTGGAGTGCTTGACACTTGTTTTATGCCGATTTGCAAAAATTTGATGGAACCAAATGCACCGGTCAGAAAGTATTTTTACCAGATCTTTCGGAATTTTGATCTTGCTTTTCCTTTGATGGCCTCTTTTAGCTTTATCGCGCTGTACCTGAGATATTACCGAAAAACAAAAATTTGAAAAGAAATTTTTGGCACTTGAGGTAAATGTTTTTGTATATAATGCTTATCTTTACAAAAAGATCTTCCGTCATGAAAATCGCTTTACTTTTCGTTTGCTTGTTGTCTATTTTGTTCTCATGCCGGCAAGCTGAATTTGAATTTTCGTGCGATCCGGTTATTAACGCGTATGTCCTGGAGAACAGGGAAAAATTGTTGAAAATGCCGGTAACTGAATTTGCCGATTTTGACCTTCCATTGCAGAAAGCGGTGTATAACAGTTGGGATCCACAAAAGAAAAGGGATGTATGGATCGGCAAAATAAAACATGTGCTTTCTTCTGGCTTTTTTTCTGATGAGGAGCGCTCTCATCTTCAAAAGCTGATCGATCATATTGGCACCGACTATTTTGTTGAAGTGAAAATAGAGGAAAATCAGGCTGACCGATACCTGTTTGAAAATGAATGGGTCAGCTATGCTACCGGAAAACTCGGTTGGTCGGACTACTACGTTGCTTTTTTGGTTTATCGTCTGTATACCGACCCATACCAGTTTAATGATGAGCTTTCCATGCTGGAAGGTTTAGCCAGAAATATCTCTGTAAATCCCGAGTCGGGAAGTTGCGCCTGTAATACTTCGTCTGACTATTGTGGCGCTTATAATTGTACATTCAACGGATGTTCAACTACCTCAGGGTGTGGATGGCTATGGACGGCACAGTGTAATGAAGTTTGTGAAGATCCATCCTAAATTCAGAATAGGAAAGCGCTTCCAGATACACGAAAGCTTATAAAGCGTGCTCAATAATTGGAGAAACCTTATTAAAGTCAATCGCTTTTATGAAAACGACCAAAGTTCTTTTTCGATTATATTATTTGATTGTTATATCAATATTCGGATTAGTAATCATTTATTTCAGAATCCCTGATTCTTCTTTAGAGATCGCACTTGAACAAGCCGGGAAAAACAGGAAAGAATTAGAAAAGGTATTGGTTCATTATGGCGCTGTTCAAAAAGATTCCTTGAAACTTAAGGCAGCCAAATTTTTGATAGGAAACATGCCAGGACACTACGCCTTTGATTCTTCATCTCTTGCTTTATATCGACCAATTTTGCAGATATATGATTCGTTGTATCGTTTAAAAAAGTCCATTCCTAAATTCGAATACAGTGATCGATTAAATAAGATGTGGGATGACCAGAAAAATAAACACGATCTTTATGAAAATATTTATAAAAAGCCAGTAGTATCAGATATTGAAAATGTCAATTCCCGGTTTTTAATCAGTCAGATTGATCAGGCATTCTCTGCATGGGCGTTGGCAAAACAAATACTCGACATCGATTTCTCGACATTTTGCGAATATGTGCTGCCCTATCGCAAACAAAATGGTGTATGTGTTGAAGATTGGCGTACATATTTTAAAAACGATAATATAAAAATTGAAAGCCGTTTGTTTCATTTACCCGTAGAGACAATTGTTGACTCTATATTGTATCAATATAGTGAATTTTCTCCCCGGGGCTTGAAACATACAGGAAGAGATGTCGTGGACTACCCTTATTTAAAGCTCAGCGATGTTTGTATTTCAAAAAGAGTGTTATGTGAGACACGGTGCTGGTTTAATTCAATGCTTTTGGCGTCATTGGGATTGCCGGTATCCATTGATTACGTACCTGCCTGGGGCAACCGTGACAGTAATCATGCCTGGAATGTTATTATTACAAAAAAAGGCTCACTCGCGTTTGAGCCATTCTGGGACAGGGATCGTTGGAAATACAAAAAGATTTATAATAACAAAGACAGCGATAATTGGTGGGGCAAATTTAGGCTGGCTAAAGTTTTCAGGCTTTCCTTTTCGTCGGTGACAGAAGGCCCCGCAGTTGATAATAACGAAAAGCCGGAAGACGTTCCTCCCTTTTTTCTAAATGTTAAACAAAAAGATGTTTCTGAAGAGTATTTTATAACATCGGATGTTCATGTTGAACTAGGCAACAAACCACTTTCAGAATCGAAATATCTATGGTTATGCGTATTTGATTCACATCGATGGACCCCGGTACAATGGGGTAAGATAGAAAATGGAAAGATCGTCTTTAAAAAAATGGGACAGGACATCGTTTATTTGCCCGCTTTCTACATTAACGGAAATATTATTCCCGCCGCAACTCCCTTTATTCTAACAGATAGAGGCCAAATAAAGCCATTAAAAGCAGGTGACAGAAAAAAAGATGTAAATCTAACCAGGAAATTTCCATTAAATACTTCCCATCAAATTTTGGCAAATGCCCTTGTCGGAAGTGAAATTCAAGTATCGAACGATAAAGATTTTCAAAATAATAGGAGCGCTTTTCAAGTAAGAAGTACTCCCAAATTCTATATGGAGTCTTTTAAATTAAATCTTAGTGAAAAATACAGGTATGCCCGTTTTCTATTTTCTGAACCCAATCTTTCCGGAGTTCCTGCATGTGTAGACGGCTTTCCACAAGAAGAGCCACGTAGGATTGCAGAATTGGCTTTTTTCAATAATCTTGAAATGGAGGACTCCCTGCTAACTGGGAAGGTGCTCTTTTCCCAAGGGTTAGATTCTGCAAGATCAGAAAGGTGTTTTGATAATGATATTTTGACTGTGACCGCACCATACTTCAAAAACTATGAAAAACCTGATGAATGTAATTGTTGGATAGGTCTTGATTTTCAAAAGAAACAAACAATTAGCTCGTTTGCATTTTGCCCCCAAAATGACAGAAACAACATTTTTCCTGGTCTGAGTTATGAACTTTTTTATTGGGACAATGAATGGGTTTCATTGGGCGTGCAAAAGGCGAATAACCATGTCTTGGTTTACAGCAATGTCCCCCAGAATGCCCTTCTGTTCTTACATTGTTTGGATGAGGGAAAGGAAGAACGCATTTTTACTTATGAGGATGGGGAACAAATATGGTGGTAAAGATAGACGGGATATATCCCAACTTCAAAATTGCTAAGGGTCAGGGTAGCACCTATGGGCTCAGAAAACTAACTTATGATATTCACCCCGGAGATTGGAAATAATGGCGTCTATAAGCCAGGAAGGTATTGAGTAGTACAAGCTTGATAAGTTACGGTGAATCCCCATTCACAGGATAACGGCATATAGTATTTCCGTTTTTATTGTTTTCTAAATTTTTATTTATATATTTGATAACGAATATAAATAAAAATAAAAAAACTCCGATTACCACTGATCCGTATTGCTGATGGAAGAAAAGAATAAACAATATAAGTTCAGCAAACCATTTTTCTTCGGTTTGCTGTTGCTGACGGGAGCTATTTTGCTGATCCTGCCGTCGGTCAGTGTGGGTTCGCTGATGAACGGGACACAAAGCGGGAAAACGATCTTTTTTCTTTACCTGATGATCGGAACAGGAGGGATTTTGGGGTTGCGGTTGATTCTCAGCCCGGCCGGCAGGGCGATCCGAATCAGCCTGGTATATGAATCCCAGCCGGTTTTACCCCAAATACCTGCTGACCAAATTATATGACGAAAGCGGGCAAAAGGAAAAGGCTGTGACAACAGCCAAAGAATTACTGGAAAAGCAGGTAAAGATCGAATCAACAGCCATTGAAGAAATCAGGGCGGAGATGGAGAAGATTATTTCAGAAAATAAAACAGATTTACCTCATTAATAGCAGGTAAGTATTTGATAATAAAATGAACTTGACATCATGACGGAACCTGACATGATACTTGAGGAAGCGTAGCTGTGAAAAGGCTTTACTATCCGGGGATCTCCTGGTGAAAGCACTTATTTCCCGGGACAGGAAAAGATTTCCATGTCTGTTGTTGCTTACACCGCGGGGAAATGATCTTTGATTGCAGGTTTAAAATGAGAATTAGACAAAGACAAACAAAAATGGAATATGAAGAATTACATGACGTGGTGCTTACTTTTTTTGCTCACGGCCTGTTCCACGCCGGCCACCCGCAATGATGCCGGCATCCGGTTTAATGAGCAGGAGCACGATTTCGGATCACTGGCCCATAAAAAGGCAGTGGAATACCAATTTGAATTCACCAACACAGGAGAAACGCCGCTGGTGATTACTGATGTGAAAACCTCCTGCGGGTGTACGGTTGCCCGGTGGACTAAAACGCCGGTAAGACCGGGAAAGTCAGGAATGATCAATATCAGGTATGATGCCGGATTTCCGGGAGTATTCAGTAAGGAAATTTATGTCCGTTACAACGGATCCGGTTCACCGGTTGTGTTAAAAATAAAGGGTGAGGTCCAATATCCGGACGATCAGC
This sequence comes from Prolixibacteraceae bacterium, assembly GCA_039679975.1. Lineage (GTDB taxonomy): Bacteria > Bacteroidota > Bacteroidia > Bacteroidales > Prolixibacteraceae > JBCFBK01. Next base: position 804 of record JBDKTZ010000142.1, on the reverse strand, counting down.
AATCTGAAGCTGATGGAACAAGCATGTTTCCGCCGACGCAAAGGACGGAGGACAAATTTTATGTGAGTTCCATATCGTCGGTGGGCGTATTGAAAAGCATTAAGTCTGATACAAGACTTGTAATCAATTTTTGTTAGAAATTCAGACATGGGTAAAAATAAGAAACCACTGATAATATTATTTGCAGCATCAGCACTCTTCTTTTTCCTGTCCGGGATCTACTGGCTGGGGATACCCCTGATACTATTGGTAGGAGTCGTTTATCTATTGCACCGTATGAGGATTCCTGAAAAGCTGGAAAAACACAAGTGGCTGAAGACTACAGGCATATTTGTTGGAGTGTTTATCCTGGCCATCGTGTTTCGGGTCTTCTTTATCGAGATCTTTTCCATCCCGAGCGGTTCCATGGAAGATACCCTGATCCCTGGTGACAAAGTACTGGTCAATAAGTTGGCTTACGGGCCAAAGCTGCCTGCTTCGCCCTATGAAATTCCATGGATCAACCTGATCTGGTATTTACAGGCCAGGGCAGACGTTTATCCCGATTCGGTATACTGGAAATATAGGCGGTTAAGCGGATTTGGCAGCATCAAAAGAAATGATGTGATGGTCTTTATCCATCCGATATGGGGAGGAAGGAATAATTTTTTCATCAAACGCTGCGTGGCTCTACCCGGCGATACGCTTGTGATTGAGAATGGGAATATAAAAGTAAACGGGCAATTATTACCGGAACCGGAACAAGCGAAACGACTATACCGGGTTTGGGCAGATAGCCCCAGGTTATACCGACTTGCAGACAGC
>JBDKTZ010000603.1:0-6136 GCA_039679975.1 Prolixibacteraceae bacterium | reverse complement strand
CTGGATCTTTGCTTTTTCATAGTTATCTCTCGCATTGACCGCGGCTACTTCGGCGTTGCTTAACTCACTCAATGTCACACCACCCTTATCAAAAAGCGATTTCTGCTTCTTATAATCCTGTTCAGCCATCTTCAGGCTTAGCTCTTTCGCTTCTATTCCGATGTTATTCTCATATTCTTCATCTTCCAGTTCAATAATCACCTGCCCGCTTTCCACACGGTCGCCAAGCATAAATGGTTTGCCTGTTCGTGAATTGTTGAGCATCCGATACCTGCCCGACATCTCAGTCGACAAACTAACGTCCTTGGTTGCCTTAACAGTCCCGGTAGTACTGGTTGTCTGCTCGATAGAACTGAGCCTTAAATCGGTTACGGAAACAGGGATGGCAACTTCTGTTTCCGTATTTTGAGTTTGATTATTACAAGCTGCCAGGCCCAATGCCAAAAGAAGCATGACAGGACAATTCCGATTAATATTCATGGTGTTTAGTTTTATCACTTGTGTCTGTTTACTCACTTCTTCTTATTCATGATCTCCTCGGGAACAATCCCCACATTAGCTTCAAAATCATAAAGCGTCTGGATTTTCAGATTCAGCAGTTCGATCTTGTAATCGATTAGCGACTGCGCATAAGCCATTTTCTTTTCCGACAGCTGCGTCTGATAAAGGTTCAGATCCATCCCCGTCAAATCACCATTGGCATAACGCTCGAGGTTAATTTCATAGGTCAGCTGTGCATTCTTTTCGTTCTGTTTGGCTATTTCGATCTGATTCTGCAAATTCTGAAGACTCCGGTATACCTGACGAATGTCGACAATGATCTGTACTTTCTGCTGGTCAAAATTCAGTTCCTGCTGTTTGATCACAGCTTCCTGTGCTTTAATCCGGGATTTCTTTTCTCCCCAGTCAAACAAAGGCACATTAAAGGCAACCGACACGGCCGGGTTACTGGTTGGGTTATCATACATGTTATTCAACTTTTCGTCCTCGCCGATAATCCCGATCGACAGCTTCATATCCCCTTTAAATTCATTCAGCCCCTTGGTTTCGATCAGACTGAACTGGGAGTTTTCAATACTGATCTCCCTTTGCCTGATTTCCATCCTCGATTTCAGCCCGTAGTCAATGGCTTTATTCAGATCAACGATAACCGGCTCGGCCCGGACATCTGCAAGTACCCCGATCTCTTCGGTGATATTCATCCCGATATATTGTTTAAACTGGTCCTTGTAATTCTCAAGCGTTACCCGCTGGTTTTGGACTTCCGACTTAGCCGTGGCGAAGTTCAGCTCGGCCTGGTAAAGCTCTTCTTTTGCCGCCAGACCTGCATCTACCTTGTTTTTCGTGATCTCGAAGCTTTTTTCCGTATTCTTCAGCTCCTCCTCCGATATACTTAAACTCATCTGCGCCATGTATACGTTATAAAAAAACTGGGTGACCTGCTTTTCCAGGTTCAGCTTTTGCATGGCGTAACTGAGATTTGAATTTTCCAGATCAAGTTCCAGCTCTTTTAGCTGAAGTTTCAGCCTGTTATAGGTAAACAAAGGCTGGGTAATATTCAGGTAAAGATTATTCACAAAGGCCTTGTCTTCCTTTCCCGAAAAGTCGTTGTTATTCTTCTCCCATCCAAAACGGTTGACCAGTGAAATGGTCCCGTCGGTCGGAAGAATGGGCTGCGAAACGGTGAATGTTCCCGAGGCGCCGATCGATTCATTGGTATACCAGGTCGACGAAAAATGGTCGAAGGTATGGCTGCGGCTGTAATCAACCGGGGTAAGGCTCAGGGCAAACTGCGATTTCAACGCAGCCTTCTGGGCATTAAGCGATTCCTGTGAACGTTCCAGAGAAAACAGCGAACTCCGGATATCCGGACTGTTTTGTCCGGCTATTTCCATTGATTTGTCGAGGGTGAGAAGTTGCTGAGACAAAAGCGATCCTCCGGGCAACAGGCATAGCAAAATAAAAAATGTTAACTGAACGGGAATTTTCATGTGGTGTATGGTTAAAATGGTTACAGGGTTACAGGGTAAAATGGCATAGGGCACAGAGCATGGAGCATAGAGCATAGCCGAAGACGGAGACCGGACACGGGACACGGGAGACAGGACACCGGATACCGGATTCACAGATTACCGGAACCTCTGACTGTTTGATTATCTGAGTATTTGCCTGTCTGATCTTCATCTTGGTTCTTAGTTCTTGTGTCTTGATACTTGATACTTGATACTTGATACTTCATTTCTGTTTGATCAGTTTCACCGCATCGGCCACGACCATCCGGGCCTGTGACTGATTGGTCATCTCAATAACCGCCGAGTCAGGTGAAAAATAATAGGCGCCCAGCCTGTTCCAGCCCGCTTCTGCCGATTTTATTTCGATCGTTGCCAACTCTTCTCCGTCATCATGATGAACAATGTAATTATATTCTCCTTTTTCTTCGTCTCCTCCCCTTCTTCCAAATCCCCGGACATCCTTGAAAACATAGACGTACACGTCATAGTACCCGTTTTCTTTCACCGGAACATTCCAGGTTACTTTTTGATCGCCGGTTCCCGAACGTATGTAATAAGCAGAACGGATATAAGCACCATAAAAGCCGGAATTGGTTGTTAATGTCCAGCTACGGGGAAGATTCCATCTGGAAAAACCTGAATATTTTGAAGCCTTCTCATCATCTTCATCCAGCAACCGTCGTAGCAGGCTTGTTTCATTGGAAATACTCACGTTAAATCCAGGATCTTCATTATCGACAATAATTTCATTATCTTCGGCAATACGAACAGGGGTATCAACAATTTTTTCCCCTTCAAACGGAACTGCTTTTTTATCTTCCTCCACATTCTCAAGCGAGATCCGTATTTGGGAAGGTATATTCTTGGACGTGAACGTGTTGATCTCTGCACCTCGCGGAGTTCCATTCAGCAACAGGCTTACTTCTTTTGTCTGGGTTCCCTCCAGGTGAATCAGTTTACTGATCGTTTCCGGAGACCCTCCCATTCCGCCAAAACGTCCTCCGAAACCACCCCCCAAACGAAAATTGACTGAAACAATTCCTTCTGTTTTCTCGGTATTGCTGATCTTAAATTTAACCATGGTTTTCATTTGGTCTCCATCCAGAACGTTAACTGCATTTACATTCCCGATCAGGAATGCCGGGAGTTCCTTACTGCTAAACCAATTTTCCATATACGGGATCAGATCGATTCCAAAGCGCTGCAATAACGCGTCATTAAAATCCTGTATCCCGGTCGTCTTAAATTTTGTCCGGTCCAGAAATTCATACAAAAAATCCTCGAATGTTTCGTCCTCCGTCCTTCGTTTGATAATCGAAAACAAGGCAGAACCCTTTAACTGAATGACATTGTCAACGATCTTCTTTTGATCCGGATCGTTCAGAATCTCTTCAAAACTCTGAGAAAGCAGGGCCAGATTCCCTTGCTCATCTTCCGACATTCCCTGCATATCACGCATCCACCCCATTCCGGGACTGTCGTTCGACTGCTTTTTATAGGATTCAAATACCCTGTCTGTGACAGGCCAGCGATCAGAATGAATATAATGGGCATAATTATAAAACAGCGGAAATGCATAAAAAGGATTCTGCTTTTCCTCCACCTGCATCTGTCCCTGTGAACGGCTAAAATCAGGACGGCCTTGTTCCTGTTTAAAGGTTGAAACGAAATTTTGCAGCACATTGATCTTTTTCTCGCGTGGGGTCAGGTTTTCCTCCCTTTGCGGTCCAAACCCTCGCCGTGAATTCATCCGTCCTTCAAAATCGGCTTCGTTGACCAATATCCCTTTTTCAGTATAGAGGATCATTTCGGGTTGAATCTGTTCTCTGGCGCCACTCAGCGTCCTTTCGTACGAATAGAACTGGATGGGAACCTCTACCAGCGACAGCCGTTCAAAAGGATAATACAGATCAATGTCACGTTCAAAATCTTTTAATGATTCTGAAATGATAGCCGGCACGGTATCCTTGATCTCTTCAAAAAATTCAGAGAAGTAGTTATGCCCCCTCCTGACATAGATATTGAAATCCAACCCGTCTATTTTAGCCTGCATCCGGTCATAATCGCCAATAACCAATGAAATCTGGGATTGCGGGTGCGACGAAGTAAATGTAAACGTACTATTTTCATGAGTTGCGACTCCCTGAGAAACAGGGATCAATCCCGGGCTTGTAGTCACTTCCAGCTTATAATTACTAAACTGACGGTTAAGCCATTGATCATTCCTATTGCCAAAACCGGCGCCGGGAATGGGATACCAGTTGTTTTCACGGGTAAGTAACAAGTAATCGGGTGTAATAAAAGCATACCGCTTGTCGATCTGATACATCATATTCCGGTATGCTTTCGTCCTGGTTTCGTCGTCTACATCCAGATAACAAGCCGCTTCGTCTATTTTACCCATGTATGAGAAAACAACCTCATTTTTTTCTCCGGGAGCCAGGCTGCATCCTTCCAGTTCAACAATATTCAGCTTTCGGGTAAACGGTTGTTCTTTCCCGTCAACAGAAACCTTGTCCAGGATCAGTCCCGGGTTCAAACTGAAAATAATGGAATTGATGGTTTCATCTCCTTTGTTACAGACGGCCATGGTGCTTGTACATGCAATCGTTTCCCCTGAATGAACTAAACTGATCTGGTAATCTGTTACATCAACCTGCTTAATACTCTTGTACTGGTCATTAAGATCAAGCATTTCAGTACGTAAATGCTGCTGCTTTAAAAAGGAAGAAACATGATCATATCCAAGATAAGCGGCAAAGATTAGAAATACAGATCCGAAAGCAAGCGAAATACTACCGGTTCCCGATGAATTTGGCAAGCGGCGCAACATAACGATCGTGTAAAAGATACAGGCCAATCCAAGAAAAAAATACATTCCCCTGTGAACGAGTATCCTGTTCAGGTCGCCGAATCCGACAAAATCGGAATATGTCATCGGAATATTGAAGGCCATGTAATCGAACAAGTAATAAAATTTGTTCTGTAGGTAAAACAGGGAGACCGCCACATAACCCAAAAGCACTATAAATGTAACCGCCTGATTCCTAATCAGCGACATAAACAAAAATGAAAGTCCCATGATGAAGGTCAGCGTTGGCAGACTGATCAGAAGAAAATACCAAAAATAAGCGATCCAAGTCACAGAGGCGTTCTTGGTAATCAGGTTAAAAATGAGCGCAACAGCCAGTATTAACAGGTTAAGAATGATAAAAACAACAAGGTTCCCCAGGGTCTTTCCGGCCACGTATTCTCCGTTGGTCATCGGCCGCATGTAGATCACTTCAGTTGTATCCAGTTTCTTGTCCCGCTTTAAAAAATCGGACGCCAGGAATATCGCAATAATGGCCTGAACAACATTCAGGAACAACAGGTTCACATAGGGGATGATCGAAGGAAGCCCTTTGACTTCCCATTGACCAGAACCGCCACCGGACTGGAGCAACACTCCGAAATTAAAGAACGCCAGAAATACAATTGAGATGATGGCAAAAATACGGAAAAACCAACTGCGCAGCAGCGTTTTTGTCTCGTAAAGAGCAATCGATCGTACAAAATGAATCGAGATCATGCCGTTGATGTTTAGTTAGTTGTCCATCGATTTAGCTTCGCTTCCATAAAGTAAACATAGGCATGTTCTAGGTTTGGCTCTATGGTCTTGCCAAAATACCCGTTTATCTCGTCCGCAACTAATTGCACCTCCCAACCATCGTTTGTCGGAACATTTGAAATGACAGGATATTTCTCGTTAATCTCCATATATTCAGCTTCGGTAGCCTTGACCAGCCATACTTTATTTCTCGCTTTTTCCACCAGATCATCAGGTGCGCCGCTGTATACCAGCTCTCCTCCGTTAAGCAAAGCCATGTTTTTACAGGTACTTGAAATATCACCTACAATATGGGTCGAAAGAATAATAATGACGTCGTTGGTTGAGATGGTCGAAAGCAAATTACGAAACCGGATCCGCTCTTCCGGATCAAGTCCCGTTGTCGGCTCATCGACTATAATCAAACGTGGATTATTGATCAATGCCTGAGCAATACCAAGCCTGCGTTTCATCCCTCCCGAAAGCCTGTTGGCTTGCCTGTCGCGCGCCTCAAAAAGCCCTACTTCTTCCAGCA
>JBDKTZ010000446.1:0-6816 GCA_039679975.1 Prolixibacteraceae bacterium | reverse complement strand
GTTCGGCTTGCCTGGCGATGAATGAAGACAAGATCCCTGAGGGAAAATACGCGGTATCAACGACCAACAGGAATTTTGAAGGCAGGCAGGGTCCCGGATCCCGAACCATGCTGGCCAGTCCTGTAACCGCTGCCGCCGCCGCCGTAACCGGTGTCGTCACCGATCCGCGTGAATTCTTATAACTTTAAACACAAAGGCACAAAGACGCAAAAACCGGAAAAATAATCGAAATACCGAGGTCTATGACATATTAAAATAGATCAATTACTTTGCGCTTTTGCGTTGGTAATAAATAATCAATAATAAATGCAAAATGGCTTACGATAAATTTTCAACCATCCTGTCACAGGCAGTGCCACTGCCCATCGAAAATGTAGACACTGACCAGATCATCCCGGCACGTTTTCTGAAAGCAGTGGAACGTAAGGGATTTGGAGACAACCTGTTTCGTGACTGGCGATACGACAAAAACAATCAGCCGGTCGCCGATTTTCCACTGAATAACCCCCGGTATTCAGGAAAAATCCTGGTGAGCGGAAAAAACTTTGGCAGCGGGTCGAGCCGGGAACATGCCGCCTGGGCTCTCTACGACTATGGATTCCGCGTGGTCGTATCCAGCTTTTTCGCTGATATCTTCAAAGGCAACGCGATCAACAACGGACTATTGCCTGTTGTAGTTTCCCCGTCCTTCCTTGAAAAAATATTTATTGCAATCGAAGGGGACCCGGCAACCACTTTCGAAGTTGATCTTCAGAAACAACGTATTACCATTGAGGCCACAGGCGAATCGGAAGGATTCGAGATCAATCCTTATAAAAAACATTGTTTACAAAACGGACTTGACGATATCGACTTTCTTGTGGAACTGAAAGAAGAGATTGCAGCTTTCGAAAAAAATAATTCGTAAAAAACATGACGGCAAAACCGGTAATATCAAAAAATGAGCAGCTCACCATCATGGATACTACTCTGAGGGATGGAGAACAAACCTCGGGAGTTTCATTTGCTGAAACTGAAAAATTAAGTGTCGCCAAGGTTCTGCTCGAAGATGTTCACGTCGATCGCATCGAAATCGCATCGGCAAGAGTATCAAACGGTGAATTTAACGCCGCCCGGCAAATTATGGCATGGGCTGCCGAAAAGGGACATCTTGACCGGATTGAAATACTGGGATTTGTTGACGGCAAAACATCGATCGACTGGATTAACCGTGCAGGAGGTAAAGTACTGAATCTGCTTTGCAAAGGATCGTACAAGCATGTCACGCAACAACTACGCAAAACGCCGGAGGAACATCTGGTCAATATCCGACAATCGGTCGAGTATGCGACAGAACTGGGAATTTCGGTCAATGCCTACCTCGAAGATTGGTCAAATGGTATGCGTAACTCAAAAGACTATGTTCATTTTATGGTTTCGAACATGAAAAAGATGAACATTAAACGCGTCATGCTCCCCGATACGTTGGGAATACTTAATCCGGAGGAAGCTTTTGACTACTGCAAAGAGATGATCGACACCTACCCTGATGTGGTATTTGACTTTCATGCTCATAATGATTATGATCTGGCTATTGCAAACGTTTTCAGCGCTATTAAGGCGGGAATCCGCTGCGTGCATACCACCGTGAACGGTCTGGGTGAAAGAGCCGGAAATGCGCCCCTTTCCAGCGTAATTGCCACCATCAAAGATCATCTGCATATGCATACCCGTGTAAATGAAAGCAAACTGAACCGGATATCCAAACTGGTGGAAAGCTTCTCCGGAATACGGATTCCTACGAACAAGCCCCTGATCGGCGAGTTTGTTTTCACCCAATGCAGCGGTATTCACGCCGATGGAGACAATAAAAATAATCTGTATTTCAATGATCTTTTGCCTGAGCGTTTTGGACGTACCCGCACCTATGCACTTGGGAAAACTTCCGGAAAAGCAAATATTAAGGCGAATCTGGAAGAAGTTGGTATTGAACTGTCACCCGACGCCCTTAAAAAGGTCACTGAACGGGTCATTGCACTCGGCGATCATAAGGAGACGGTTACTCTCGAAGACCTGCCCTATATTGTTGCAGACGTACTCCAGGAAAATCTGGAACAAAAAATCACGATCAACAATTTTGCACTTACCCATGCCATGGGGCTTAAACCCTCGGCTACGGTGAGCATCCGGATCAATGGGAAGACCTATGAAGCATCAGACTCGGGCGACGGCCAATACGATGCGTTCATGAATGCCTTAAAAAACATTTACAAGCGACTCAAAAAACCATTTCCCACATTGCTTGACTATAGCGTAACCATTCCTCCGGGAGGAAAAACCGACGCACTGGTTGAAACGGTCATTACCTGGGAACTGGATAAGGAATTCAAAACACGTGGCCTCGACTCCGATCAAACGGCAGCAGCGATCAAGGCAACCATGCGTATGCTGAACCTTATCGAAGCAACTAAAAGTTAATTACAATACTTTAATAAAACATATGAAACTAAAAATAGCTGTACTTCCCGGCGACGGGATTGGTCCTGAAATTATCGAGCAGGCCATGAAATCGGTGAAAGCCATTGCTAAAAAATTCAATCACGAACTGGAATACCAGTATGGACTGACAGGTGCCGTGGCCATCGACCGGGTAGGTGAGCCCTACCCCGATGAAACACATGACTTGTGCATGCAATCGGATGCGGTACTGTTCGGGGCCGTTGGTGACCCGAAATTCGATAATAATCCCAAGGCCAAAGTACGCCCCGAACAAGGGTTGCTGGCCATGCGGAAGAAGCTGGGGCTTTATGCCAATATCAGACCTGTTGAACCTTTCGCTTCGCTGCTGCACAAGTCACCGCTACGCCGTGAACTTGTTGATGGTGCTAACTTTGTAGCCATCCGTGAACTCACGGGAGGAATTTACTTCGGGGAAAAAGGCCGCAGGGATGAAGGGAATACCGCTTTTGATACCTGTACTTATACCCGCGCGGAAATAGTCAGGATCCTGAAACTCGGATACGAATTCGCGATGAAACGCAATAAAAAACTTACGGTAGTCGATAAGGCCAATGTGCTGGAAAGTTCAAGACTATGGCGTGAAATTGCCCAGGAAATGGCACCCAATTACCCGGAAGTGAAAACAGAATACATGTTCGTGGACAACGCGGCCATGCAAATTATCCAATGGCCGAAAAACTTTGATGTGATGGTGACCGAAAACATGTTCGGCGATATCTTGACCGATGAGGCCAGCGTGATCACCGGATCGCTGGGGTTACTGCCTTCAGCATCCATTGGCATTCACACTTCCGTGTTTGAACCGATTCATGGTTCTTATCCGCAAGCGGCCGGTAAAGACATCGCCAATCCGATCGCGACCATCCTCTCCGCAGCCATGATGTTCGAGTATGCATTTAACCTGACCGAAGAGGGCAAACTTATTCGTAAAGCAGTCGATGAATCCATGGCTGCGGGAATGGTGACAGAGGATATCGCGCAGGAGAAAGCCTTCAGAACATCGGAAGTTGGCGACTGGATTGCCGGTTATATCGCCGGCGCATTTTAATTAAAAAAGGGAAGGACCCGGTTCTCCGGGTCCTCAAACAATTATCTCATTCCGTCTGTTATACCGGTCAGTCCACACCGAACAACCAGGATGAAACAAATGCTCAGACTTTTTTTCTCGCTGCTGCTGATTTCTCAGTTTAAGGCAGACCTTACGGCGATCACTACCCGGGACAGCCTGTATGTTCAACAAAACGACAAGGACAAAAAGGTGGCCATCCGGGCATTGACGACATTGATTTCACTTCAGGTCGACTCCATGGCAGAAGAGTGCATGAACTACGCAAAAAAAGCTCATCGTCTTGCATATGAGCTGAATGATGTGAAAGAAATGGCGGCCGCTGAATTTTCTGTCGCTTTGTGTTTCGAACACCTGAATCAGATTGACTCATCACTTTATTATTACGAAAAAGCGCTGAATAAATTTCAGCGTTTTTATGACAAAAAGGGTACCATTGATTGCCTGAACAATATGTCAATCTTATACAAGAGGCAAAATAATTTCGCTAAAGCACTGGATCTTCAACTGGAAGGACTCCCGCTCAGAAAGCAGTTAGGAAATCAGCGTGAACTATGCCGGGCTTACAATAACCTGGGTAATCTTTACCTGTCTATCCGCGATACAGCAAAAGCGACCGACTCGTATATGAAAGGCAAGGAAATCGCAGAAGAATCGGCTGACAGTATCGCCCGTATTTACCTGGGCCTCAATGTCGTCCGCTTGTTGGCCGATCAAAAGGAATATGAAAAAGCAAAGTCAATTCTGCTGCAGATATTGAAGCTTTCACAAGAAACAAAGATGATGATCGGGAACGTGTCCAGTCTGAACCTACTGGCGTACGTTGAACAATCGCGGGGAAACGATGAGGAATCGTTCAGATTAAGCCGGGAAGCATTACAAATATCAGAAGAACACGAATACGCCCAGGGTTTAATTAATTCCTATGACCTTTTGGGAGAATATTACAAACGGAAGAAGAATTACCGGCAAAGTCTCGACCAATACCTTAAAGCATTAGATATCTGCGACAAACAGAATTTCAAAGAAAAGCGACATGAGCTGCATCTGAGAGTCTCGGAAATTTACGAACTTATGCAAGTGCCGGAGAAATCGCTCTACCACTATAAGGAATATACTATTCTGAAAGACAGCATTTACAATCAGGAAAACGATCAGCAATTTGCCTTTATTCAACATAAACATGAACTGGAAAACAAAGAAAAAGAGAAAATGCTGCTGGAAGAAAAATACAATAAACAACAACAGCAGCAAGCTTTCACTTTGCTTCTGATCGTACTTCTCGTGTTCATTATCATTATACTGGGTATCCTGATATACAAGCACAGGCAGGCGCGGAAATACCTGATCGAATTAAACGAGCAGAAAGACCGAATGTTTTCTCTGATCAGTCACGATTTGAAAGGCCCCATCGGAAATATTAAAGCTCTTTTTGATGTGATGCTTAAAGATAGCATTTCTCCTGAAGAAATGAAAACCATCATTGCAGAATCGAAGGAAGTCATCGATACGTCCTATAGTGTTTTGGAAAACCTGCTTTATTGGGTGCGCAGCAAGACGGGAAGGATCGTTGTTCACCCCGAACCTGTTTTTATCAGCCCGATGGTCAGTCGATGCCTGGATCTTTTTTCGCCTTCAATTCGGGAGAAAAAAATTCGGGTAAACAATCACACCAATAAAGAACACCGGGTATTTGCCGACAAGGAAATGACAGAGGCAATCATCCGGAACCTGCTTTCCAATGCATTCAAATTTACATTTCAAAATGGCGAAGTCTCCATCAGTTCACAAGAAGAAGAAGAAGGGCAGATCATCCTGACCATTTGTGATTCCGGAACGGGTATGAATAAAGAGGTCATTAGAAAAATCCTGAAAAATCGGATCACATCCAGCGAGAGAGGAACGTCCGACGAAGGTGGTACCGGTATCGGATTGCAAATATGCCTTGACTTTATCCGAAAAAACAAAGGCCTATTAACCATTGAAAGTGAGGTTGGCAAGGGTACGCGCTTCTCCGTTACGCTCCCTGTTCGTCCCGGCAACCAAAAATATAAAAGGAAAACTCGGACCCTTTACCTGGAACAGAACGGACAGCAAGCTCCCCGCCCAACTGTTCAACAATACTTTTAGAGATGGTCAGTCCAAGACCGGTACCGCCGTAATTCTTCCATTTGTGATCTTTCGCCTGCACAAACCGGTTGAAAATAAGTTTCTGGTCTTCTTCCGAAATTCCGATTCCCGTGTCCTCCACCTTAAAATAAATTTTCCCGTCACCCTCCGACACAACCAGTTTAACCATACCGTCGGCTGTAAACTTGATGGCATTTCCAATCAGGTTATCAAGTACCTGCTTTAGCCTGAACTGGTCGGATTTACACCTGAAATGAGCCGGAATGTTCTTCTCCATCCGAAAATTAATATTCAATTTAGGATTTCCGGAAATATACTCCTGATAATAAATGTTAATATGATCCAGCAAATTGTCAAGTTCAAAATCGCGCATCACCACATTCAATTGTCCCGACTCAATCTTAGCAATATCGATAATGTCGTTGATCAGATTCATCAGAAGTTCTCCGTTTTGAAGGATCAGCTGGAGAAAAATCTTACGCTCTTCCCTCGAGACAGACCCATCATCAATAAGTTGAGAGAACCCTATAATGGCATTCATGGGCGTCCTGATCTCATGCGACATATTGGCCAGAAATGCTGTTTTCAGCCTGTCCGATTCCTTCGCCTTCTCTTGTTCCCGGACAAGTTCCTCGTGTATCCTGGCCTGCTCGCCGATCATCTCATTGGCGATAATGCCCATCTTTCTGAACTCGGAAAAATGAAGCCTGTCTATATTGATTTTCTCATATTTTCCTTTTCCTCGTTCAAAGAAATTGCGAAAATGAGAAAAATCGGCCTGATAACTTTTGCTGATCCTGTATATAAAAATGACCTCAATTCCCAATACGACAATCAGGATCAAAAAGAAGCGGATCAGTTTACTGATCATGCCGCTCTTCAGCTCCTGCATCTGAACAATCAGCTCATTATCGACCTCGTCCTGATAAAATCCGGCCCCGACCATCCACTCGCAATCCTGAAACATTCTCACGTAAGAAATCTTCTGTGATTGTTGAATTTCATCCATTTTATTCCAGTCATAGACCACGAAACCACCTTCAGGTGAAGATTGTGCAGTTTGGAGAAGCTTCAAAAAGGCACCCGATTTACTGGTGTCGCTTCCGGAATAATAGTTAAAA
>JBDKTZ010000295.1:0-3013 GCA_039679975.1 Prolixibacteraceae bacterium | reverse complement strand
AACATTTACACCTTTGTTAAAATGTACACTCAACCCAGGTTCTGCTGATCCAAAAGAATCACCATGAATACCATATTTCCTGAAATTCCAGAGTTTGAGTTCGTGTAGATACATGGATTTAAGTGTTTAAGGCCGTTTCATCTTTTAATTGAGGATATACTCTTAACAATCCCCACTGTCTGCAAACTCACATTGATGATGCTGAGCAACAAGTTCAGTATGTACCGTGGGTTATTGGTTTCGCGGGACCAGTCGTTGGGGTCGTTGCGGATGGCGGAGTCTTTGTGGGTAGTGATTTGGTAGCGTTCCATGATCCATTCGATGGCACTTTTGCCATTGACGATGTAGGAGTAGGCCTGAGCGGGGATGTTTTGGATGGTTATGTGGCTGTTGTAGAAGATGGTGTCTTTTTGATCTTTTTTGGGAAAACGCATCTTTTCTACAAGGTAAAAAGCGTAATCATCCTCATTATGGGAGGGTTGGTTGTCGTTGAGGATTTTTGAAATGGATGGCGTTTCGCCATTGATGGTAACACCTTCGAAGGCCGGGACGGTTTCGTAGTTGAGGTGGAGGTCGGCCAATTTACGGCCAGCTTTGCTGAATGACCAGAAATCACGGGGTTCGTCTACTAATGGGATGCAGGGGAGCATGATTCTGAGGTCAGAAGCGAACTGGGTGCGGTATTCGGAGCAGTGGAGGAAACCGTAAACGTAATAGAAGATGTCTTCTTTGGTTACACTTTTACCATAAGCCCTTATTGCTTGTTGGAGAATAAAGTCTGATATGCCGTCTTTTTGTATAAAATCGGAATTTGATTCACATTCGTCAAACAGGGAAAGGCTTTCTTTTTTGCGTTCTTCGTAGTAATAAAGTGGGAAACATTGACCATTCATTAGAATTTGGAGGTCAGGTATACAATCAACTATTAAAACTGAAAAATCCTTATTTGACCCCATACCCGTAATACATATTACTTTGTTTCCAATATCAGATTTTGGAAATAATTTGGGACTTAATCCTGGGCTTTCAATTAAGTTCACATCGTAATATAATAGATGTTTACAGAATGGGCGATATGAAGCTGTGCGATGGCTTTCTTTTTGGAAATTATGGACAATATTGTTTTTTATGTCATTACGTAACGCTCGAGTCCAACTAATTTTCTTGGGGTCGTTAACAATAAAATTTTCAACAATCAAATTTGGATTATTTTGCTTGGCAATTAAAAAGGCATCTTTCTGTTGATTATAAAAGTCAACCATACGGTACATGTTCTTGTCGATTTCTTTTTTTGAAAAATTATAGACCCATGCATCACGATTGGAGGCAACACCGATTGCATAAGTTTTGAAGACTGTTTTTGTTTTTGCATCAAACTTCTTTTCAGGCGCAAGAGGTATAAACGTCCCAAACACATCATTCCGTTGACTTGTCCAATCCCCGTGCTCATTAGGTTTTAGAACAGTCCAAGTCATTTCAGGGTTATCAACCGAGCTGAATTTATTGATGATGCCCAGTTTCTCTTCACGGGAAAGATAGTCGCCAATGTCGTGATAATGAATCATGGCTTTCCCAGATTTGGCATTGGGATTTTTCACTAAGAAAGTAATAGCAATGGGTGTGCGTGAACCTGAACCAAAGATCTTACCACCTTCTTTGCGGGAAAGTTCGCCGCTGGTGCGTTGGTTTCCGCGTAAATCGAAAATATAAATAGCCGAAAACTCTTTTTCCAAACACTTGCGGAACCCATCTGTACTGTTGCCGTCGAGCCATGCCCCGTTGGATACAAAAGCAATAATGCCACCGTGTTCCGGATCCAGACGGTCGGTACTCCAACGGAAGGCTTTAATATAAGCATCGTAAAGGGATTTGTTGAGCCCTGCCGTTGATTCCTTGGCATAGCTGTTAGCAATTTTGCCGTCCAAAACCGGATAACTCTGATTTTGTGCATTATCGTTGGCCGATTTTTGCCCGATAGAATACGGCGGATTCCCTATGATTACCCTCAACGGCGCTTTCTTTTGCGCAATCACCCGGTCGGAATTCTGAACGAACATTTCCGAAAACAGCTTTTCGCTTTCGTCGGTTTCTCCCAACTGGAAGGTGTCGGTAAGGCAGATGCCGTCAAAAGGTTTGTAGGCATCGGCGTTGAGCAGGTCGTGGTAGGCGTTTTCGATGTTGATGGCGGCAATATAGTAGGCCAAAAGCACTATTTCGTTGGCATGTAGTTCGTTTACGTATTTGCGCTCCAGGTCTTCGGGTTTGATCAGGCCGCTTTGTAGCAGTAGCGTTATGAAAGTGCCGGTACCGGTAAAAGGGTCGAGAATGTGGATATTTTCGTCAGATATGGAGCGGCCGAACTCTTTCTGCAGTATGTGATCCACAGAATGGATGATGAAATCGACCACTTCCACGGGAGTATAGACGATGCCGAGTTTTTCGACCATCTTTGGGAAAGCGGTCTTGAAAAACTTGTCATAGAGCTCCACTATGATGCGTTGTTTGCCGGTAGCGTTGTCGATGTCGGCGGCACGGGATTTCACCGATTCGTAGAATTTTTGGAGGGTTTCGGTGTCTTTTTCGATGGCCTTGGCTTCGAGCAGGTCAAGCATTTTTTGCATGGAAACCGAAATGGCGTTGTTCTGCACGAAGGAGTAGCCTTTGAAGAGGGCTTCGAAAACGGGTTTGGTGATTATGTGCTGGGAGAGCATCTCTACTGCTTCACTTGCAGTAATTGAAGGGTTAATATTTTTTTGCAGACCTGTAAGAAACTCTTTGAATGCTTTTTTATGTTCACCATCATCGCTTGTAAGGCGGTTGATTCTTTCGATTTGTCGTTCGGCTATTTGTGCAACATCTTTTGCCCATTGTTCCCAATAGCGGCGGTCGCCGACCTTTTGTACCATACGGGCAAAAATAATATTTTGAAGTTGCCCGAACCTTAATGTAAGCTGCTGACTTATACTGTCCGTTTTGCCTGCTTGTTCGTTTACTCCATAACCTGGCCTGTCAT
>JBDKTZ010000465.1:0-13081 GCA_039679975.1 Prolixibacteraceae bacterium | reverse complement strand
GTTTGGAACAGATAATATCCCGTCTTTTATGGTTATGCGATTGTCCATATCAGCTGGCAGACATTTTTTTTTGCAGATTTTCATCGATGGCGTCCAGGAAAGCTTCGGTTGAAAGATAGCTCGCTTCTTTCAATTCGTTGCCATACACAATGAGCGCTAAATCCTTTGTCATTTTCCCTTGTTCAACGGTTTCAATGCAAACTTGTTCAAGACTGTGAGCAAAATTTATGAGTTTTTCATTCTGATCGAGTTTACCCCTGAAAGCAAGCCCGTTGGTCCAGGCAAAAATGGAAGCAATGGGATTGGTAGACGTTGGTTTCCCCTGCTGGTGCATCCTGTAGTGGCGCGTCACGGTTCCATGGGCTGCTTCAGCTTCCATGACTTTTCCGTCAGGTGTGATCAGGGTTGAAGTCATTAATCCAAGCGAGCCGAACCCCTGTGCAACAGTATCAGATTGAACATCGCCATCGTAATTCTTACACGCCCATACGAATCCACCTTCCCATTTCATGGCTGCAGCTACCATGTCGTCAATCAGACGGTGCTCATAAGTGATTCCGGCGACCTTAAATTTTTCAATAAATTCGGTTTCGTATACCTGTTGAAAAAGGTCTTTAAAGCGACCGTCATATTTTTTGAGAATTGTGTTTTTTGTAGAAAGGTAAAGAGGCCACCTCTTGCTGATTGCCTGATTCATACAAGCCCGTGCAAAACCAATAATTGATTCATCTGTATTGTACATGGCCATCGCAACCCCGTTCCCCCTGAAGTTGTATACTTCATAGCTTTGAGGTTCACTGCCGTCGTCAGGGGTATATGTGATGGTTAACTTTCCATTGCCTTTGGTTGTAAAGTCAGTTGCGCGATACTGATCGCCAAACGCATGACGTCCGATGCAGATGGGCTTCTTCCATCCGGGTACCAGTCTTGGAATATTACTGATGATGATGGGTTCACGGAATACAGTTCCGTCCAGGATATTGCGAATGGTACCGTTGGGTGATTTCCACATTTTCTTTAGTCTGAATTCTTTTACCCTTGCTTCATCAGGGGTGATCGTTGCGCATTTAATACCCACTCCATACTTCAAAATGGCGTGGGCAGCATCTATCGTGATCTGGTCTTCTGTTTCATCACGCTTTTCAATGCCGAGATCAAAATATTTAATATCAATATCCAAATAAGGGAATATCAGTTTTTCTTTAATAAACGACCAGATTACACGGGTCATTTCATCTCCGTCCAATTCAACGACCGGATTTGCTACTTTTATTTTTTCCATTACTGAGGGTGATCTATAAGTTTTTTTGTTTTTTTATGAGGTTTAAAGCAGATCCTGCCCGGAACCATTCAATTTGCTGATGATTATAAGAATGGTTTAACGTGATCATTTCCTTGTTTCCGTTGGCATGAACTAATTCTAAATGCAGTGGTTTACCGGGAGTAAAGGCAACCAGATCCGTGAAATTAAGGATATCGTCTTCCTGGATTTTTCCGTAATCTTCTTCTTTGTTAAAGGTGAGCGCTAACATCCCTTGCTTTTTCAGATTCGTTTCATGGATCCGTGCAAACGATTTGACAATAACTGCCTTTACTCCAAGGTGGCGAGGTTCCATAGCTGCATGTTCCCGTGAGGATCCTTCACCATAATTCTGGTCTCCCACCACAACCGTCGCAATACCGGATTTTTTGTATTCCCGTTGTACCTTGGGAACTTCAGCATAGTCTCCGGTAAGTGCGTTCTTTACATGATTGGTTTTCCCGTTGAATGCATTGACAGCACCAATCAGCAAGTTATCGGAGATGTTATCCAGATGGCCCCGGTAACGGAGCCATGGACCTGCCATTGAAATATGGTCGGTTGTACATTTTCCTGTTACCTTAATGAGCAATCGGGCTCCGGTAATATTTTGCCCGTTCCATTCGGGAAATGCTTCAAGCAGCTGTAATCGTTGAGAGTCGGGGGCTACCACTACGCTGACAGCAGAACTGTCGTCAGCCGGTGACTGATATCCTGTGTCTTCCACGGCAAAACCCATGGACGGCAATTCATCTCCGGTGGGAGGAGTGAGCATGACTTTCTCTCCGTCTTCATTGATCAACGTATCAGTCATCGGATTGAAGGTCAAGTCTCCGGCAATAGCCAGAGCAGTCACCATTTCGGGTGAAGCAACAAAGGCATGCGTGTTGGGATTTCCATCTGCACGTTTCGAAAAATTCCTGTTAAAAGAATGTACGATTGTATTTTTTTCGCCCCTCTCTGCTCCCTCCCTGTTCCATTGTCCGATACATGGCCCGCAGGCATTGGCAAAAACGTTGGCGCCGATCTTTTCGAAGACATCGATAAAGCCATCCCGTTCAATGGTAAAGCGAACCTGTTCGGATCCCGGGGTAATCGTAAATTTGGATCTGGTCCTGAGTTTTTTATCGATCGCCTGCCGTGCGATTGACACAGCCCGCGAGATATCCTCATAAGATGAATTGGTGCAGGAACCAATCAGTCCGACCTCAATTTTTGCCGGCCAGCCGTTTTTTGCCACTTCTTCAACCATTCCGGATACCGGTGTGGCCCGGTCCGGACTAAACGGGCCATTTAAATGAGGTTCCAGTTGGTCAAGATCAATCTCGATCAACTGGTCAAAGTATTTCTCAGGCGACGCATATACTTCAGGATCGGCGGTGAGATCTTCCCGAATGCTGTTTGCCAGTTCGGCTACTTCGGCGCGGCCCGTTGCACACAGATAGCGTTCCATAGACTGATCATAACCGAAGGTCGAAGTCGTTGCGCCAACTTCCGCTCCCATATTGCAGATGGTTCCTTTTCCTGTTGCTGAAAGTGAATTTGCACCTTCGCCGAAATATTCAATGATATAGCCTGTTCCGCCCTTTACGGTAAGCAGGCCTGAAACTTTCAGTATAATGTCTTTGGGGGCCGCCCAACCACGAAGCCTCCCTGTCAGTTTTATTCCAATGAGCTTTGGAAATTTTAGTTCCCATGCCATACCGGCCATTACATCCACGGCGTCAGCTCCACCGACACCAATGGCGATCATTCCCAGTCCTCCGGCATTCACGGTATGTGAGTCTGTACCGATCATCATTCCTCCGGGGAATGCATAATTTTCAAGAATAACCTGGTGAATAATTCCTGCTCCGGGCTTCCAGAATCCAATCCCGTATTTATTCGAGACCGATTCCAAAAAATTGAATACTTCTTTGTTTGCTTCGAGAGCAAATTGTAAATCACTACGCCCGCCAATACTGGCCTGAATCAGGTGATCACAATGAACCGTTGACGGCACTGCGGTTCTTGATTTTCCGGCATTCATAAATTGCAGTAAAGCCATTTGAGCAGTTGCATCCTGCATGGCTACCCTGTCGGGTGCAAAATCAACATAATCAACTCCTCTTTTGAAATTGAGAAGTTTCCCGGGCTCATAGAGGTGAGCATAAAGAATTTTTTCAGAAAGCGTCAAAGGCTTTCCCAATACTTCACGGGCTTTTACAATGCGGCGGCCAAAGTTTTCGTAAGTCGCTCTTACCAGATCCAGATCAAACATATATATGATTTTAAAACAATAGTATTTGAGCTTACTATTTCCATCAACTTTAACAAAATGGACTGTCAAAGGTTTCCGGATAAAGCTTCAAGATATTAAAAAAACTTTTGTCCGTATCCGAACCTCCTTTTTATCGGAATAATATTATGAAATAGTTAAGGGAAGGGTACAGGATATAAAACATAGCGCATAGAGGGCGCTGTTCCAAAAAGCAATCTCTTCGCTCAGGCCTTCTTTTGAAAGAAGGAAAAATGTACATTGCCGTAGATCCGGATTTCCTTCCATTCAGGATAGTCCGAAAAATCGTAAGCTTTGGAATGTTCCAGGATAAATATTCCTGTGGAATGCAAAATATTTCCCGATAATACCTTACGAGGTACTTCTTTAAATTGAGGCAAATCGAAAGGAGGGTCAGCAAAAATGAGATCATAAGACTGGTTTGTTTGCTCTATAAATCGGAAGGCATTGGCTTTAACTGCTCTGATATTTTTTTCGCCGATCTTCTCGATTACTTCTTTAATAAAGTGATGATGGTGGAAGTTTAATTCCACGGAAGTGATGTCGCGGCACCCGCGGGATGCAAATTCGAAGGAAATACTTCCGGTGCCTGAAAACAAATCAAGTACTTTTACATTTTCAAAATCAATCCGGTTTTGGAGGATGTTGAAAAGGTTCTCTTTGGCCATATCGGTGGTTGGGCGCGATGTAAACTTTTTCCCGGGATGGAATTGCCGTCCTTTATAATTTCCTCCGATTATCCGCATATCATTTATTTCATTACGTAAATGAAAAGCTATTGAATAAATTGATGAAACGACTGTCGGGCAAATGATCCAGCAAATGGCTGTAATAGATACGGGGATTATTTATGGTCAGATCCACGTGCTCAAAATATTGTTTTAGCCGGTAATATATGCTTTCGTGCTTGTTGATCATTCCGTCGAGAATAATTGCTTCAGGTTTCAGATCCATGTTTTTTATTACCCCGAGTATATAATAAAGCATGTCATTTTCGCCTTCATAATAATAAGAATTGTAAAAGTTGATCTGATCGTTGAGGGTGAGAATGACCAGTTGTTTTCTCAGGATCCGGATCTTCACCAGCTTGATTCCGGGCGGACAACCATAACCCGATAAAACAAGGTCGTTTTGCATTACACTTTCGGGATGTTTTTCCTGCAGCAACGCATACACTGCCTGGTCTACTTCATAAATGGCATAAGATGCCATATCGGGTACAAGAGAAAAAAGAATTTTACTGTTTCTTCCCGCATCGATGGTCGTACGATAGAAATCTTCTGTCAGGTCCTGATCAAAGACAGCAATAGGAACCAGTGTTGTTTTGCCGGGTGCGGAAAAATAAATTTTTGTTTTTTTGTATGACAATGACAACAAATCAACTTCATCATAGATGGTGTTGATTCTCTTCAGGTGAAAACCAGGTTCACTTGTAAAAGTGTCCTGATGATAAAGACAGATCACCTTTTTCCTGACCGAATCCAGAATAGAAAAAGAAAATCCATCCAGGCTAACCTGAATGGATAGGATATATTCTTTTGTTAAATTTAGATCAAAACTTTCATCAACCAGTGATAATCGCTGCATAAAACTTGTTATTCCCAGTTACCCGCGTTATTGTTTGCATCTTCCAATGAGCCCACTTTAAGACCGGGGTATTTCTGATTAGTACGTTTTTGATCGTTCAGGTTGATAACCATCTGGCGATCAAGGCCCCTAAGAACTGTGTTATTGTGCACTTTTGCTTCAAATACCGGAACTTTGATCCCTGAACCCGTAGCGATAACGCCTGCTCCTAAATGAAATTCTGCTACTGTGTCAGGTACAGGTACGTATTTAATTTTCTCAACCGGGTATGATTTTCCAAAAAGAGAGTCCAGCGCACTTACACGAATGGTGTCACGGATGATTTTTCCTTGTTTAATAGCCATTTTTTCATTCATTCCAGCTTCGATCATACTATCAGTTAGCATTCCAATACGGCGGATCAAGCGAAGCGAATCATGTTTAACGAAATTGACCAATGTATCCCAGCTACCGGTATAATGACCATAAACATCTTTATAAGCCGACTCCGCTTTACGAATGTCTTTCAGTTTTTGGATAGTGGCATCGTATCTTTCTTTTTTCGCTTTTTCAAATTCAATCGGATCTTCAATGCTTTTAAACACCAGAAATGCGAATATAACTGCGATAGCTATTAACACGATCTGAATTGCTGTCTTCATCTTTTATTTTTTTTGAAATTAGTTTTTAGTTTGCTTGCAAATTTATAAAAAAAAATAATCTTTTAGCTGCTCATGAACCTTTTTTAATTGCCCTGCTCAACGCATCGAAATTATCTTTTTTTGGTATAAACGCCGCGCAATATAACAATTAAATGGAAACCCTGCTTGAATGTATTTTATGGAATTGCATTTTATTGAACGGTTTCACGGACGAAATAGTTTAATTTTGCAGTTCATGTTACAAGATCACATACAGGAACAAATAATCCGGAATCTTGGATTTCCTCCGACGCAGGGACAAAAGATACTGGCGGGAAAACTTTCTGTTTTTATAAGCAGTGACGAAAGAGATTCCGTTTTTTTACTGAAGGGATATGCCGGTACCGGAAAAACGAGTATGTTACGCGCGTTGGTGCGGAGCCTTGAACTTTTCAAATTCAAAACGGTTCTGCTGGCTCCTACCGGCAGGGCTGCAAAAGTGCTGACTTCTTATACGGGGAGGAGTGCGTATACCATTCATAAATGGATCTACCGGCAGCAGTCTTCTTCTGACGGTATGGGCAGATTCAATCTGGATAAAAATCTGATGAAAGATTGCTTTTTTGTTGTTGACGAAGCGTCAATGATCTCAAATGAATCGACCGAAGGTTCTGTTTTTGGATCGGGAAGACTTTTGGATGATCTTTATGAATATGTATACAGCGGGCACAATTGCAGGTTAATCGTAGTTGGAGATGCCGCCCAGCTTCCTCCTATAGGCATGGACATCAGTCCTGCCCTGGATCCGGAGGAGCTTGAGTTATACGGATTACAAGTCACAGAACATGAGTTGAAGGAAGTAGTAAGACAGGAACAGAATTCGGGCATTTTATATAATGCCACATCCATCCGGGAATTGCTGACGGATGAAACCGGAAATCAATCTTATTTCCCTGTTAAAACAAGCGGTTTCCGGGATATCATCCCGATTAGCGGGGGGGACCTGATCGATAAGATCGCGGCATGTTACGATCGCTACAGTGAAGAGCAAACGATGGTGATTACCCGTTCAAATAAGCGAGCTATTAAATTCAATCAGGGAATTCGATCCGCTATCTTATATAAGGAATCTGAAATTACTACCGGCGATTTGCTTATGGTGGTCAAGAATAATTATTTTTGGAAACCGGAAGATGAAAAGATCGATTTTATTGCCAATGGTGATATCGTCAGGATTAAGGCTATTTACCGCTATGAGCAATTGTATGGCTTCCGGTTTGCCGACGTCAGTCTTCAGTTTATCGACTATGATGATGTTGAAATTGATTGTAAAATTTTTCTGGATACACTTATTATGGAATCGGCAAGTATGGACAGGGAGGATAGTCTGAAATTATTTCGGTCTGTTGCCGAGGATTATCAGGATATCCGGAATAAGAAAAAGCGATGGGAGAAGATCAGGGATAATGCTTATTTTAATGCTTTACAAGTGAAATTTGCCTATGCTGTGACCTGCCATAAAGCCCAGGGCGGACAATGGGACGCGGTATTTGTTGATCAGGGCTACCTGACTGAAGAGATGATTAACAGGGAGTATTTACGTTGGATGTATACAGCTTTCACCCGTCCGGGAAAAGAGTTGTACCTGGTTAATTTCAATAAGGAGTTTTTTGAAGATGTATAAGAGGATTGAGGTTATTATTCAATTTGGTATACATCATTGTCGTTGACCGCATAAGTTTCCGGGAAAATGCTCCGCGCTTCAGTGAGAATAATGTCGGTGGTTTTATAACGACCGGAGAAATGACCGATCAGTAATTTTTTTACACTCGCCAGTTTTGCAATTTGAGCGGCTTGTGTAGCGGTGGAATGAAAGGTTTCTGCTGCAGTTTTCCTGTCAGCTTCAGCAAATGTAGCTTCATGATAGAGTATGTCAACATTCTTTACTGCTTCTGCAACCGCACCGGAATGCGCCGTGTCGGAACAATAGGCGTATGATCTGGTCCTTCCGGAAGGCGTTACCAATATATGATTGGGAATAATTTCACCGTGGGCGGTTATAAAATCTTCGCCTGCCTTGATGCGTCGCATATCAGCAATCGGAATCTGATATTTTTTTATCTGCTCTTTGACCAGATTGGGCAGGCGGGGCTTTTCATCAAAACGAAAACCACAGCATGGAACACGATGGATCAGAGGGAAAGAAGTAACGCTTAATGTATGGTCCTCAAAAATGAGTTGAGGCTTTTTGAAATTCAGCGGATGAAAAAATAATTTGAATCCAAGGTCCATTTCCAGAAAATCGAGTTGGAATTTGGTGTATCGTTGCAGTTCGGAGTGGGCATAGATATGCAGATCATTTTTCCGTCCAAGTAACAGAAATGAAGAAAGCAGGCCAATGAGTCCGAAGAAATGGTCACCATGCAGATGAGAAATGAATATGTGGTTGATACGGGAAAAGTTTATCCTGTTCTTCCGGATTTGGTGCTGGGTTCCTTCGCCGCAATCAATTAAAAAAGACCGCCCAGGCACTTGTAGTGCCTGAGCGGTTGGATATCTTTGTGAAGTAGGTGTGGCAGAGCTACTTCCAAGGATTGTTAATTGAAAGGGCATTTGCATAAAAGAGGTTTTACAGTTTCCCCTTTTTTTCCAGCAATTGCTCCGCTTCTTCCACCGTTTTTGTAATCAGTAAAACGGTGTGCAGCATTGAAATATGGACCAAATCGTCAACACCAGGCTGAAGTCCGGATAAAATAAAAGTACCGATAGCATCTTCACACAAACGGTTGGCAACCAAGATCGCACTCAGCCCTGAGGAGTCAACAAAATTACATGGGCTTACATCAAGAATGATGTTTTTCTCCTTTTTGTTTCCCAGGACCACCAGCTCTGATTTCAAAGCCGGGGCATTATTGGTATCCAATTTGGCGCTTAATACTCGTACAACTGAATATCCTTCCTTTTTAATGATGTCAAAATCCATGAATGAAAGTTACGAAATTTTTGTTAACCGGCAATTCATCCGGATTATTTTTCCTTATTTTCTTCTGCTTCCATTTGAGATTTTAAAGCTGCCAGTTCGCTGATGTCTCCCAGGGTTGTTTTTTCAATATTGTCTTTTACGGATTTAACAGCTTTTTTCGTTTGCTTGGTCTGAGCTTTTTTCGCTGCATTTTCTTCGGCTTTCTTTTCATCCTCGAAAACACGAGAATGAGACAGAATGATCCTTTTTGCAGACTTTGAGAATTCAATGACCTTGAATGACAGTTTTTCATCCAGGACGGCTTGTGAGCCATCTTCCTTCACCAGGTGACGCGGAGTTGCAAATCCTTCAACACCATAGGGAAGCGCGATTGTGGCACCCTTATCAAATAATTCAACAACGGTACCTTCGTGGATTGAATCGACTGAGAAAATAGTTTCAAAAACGTCCCATGGATTTTCTTCAAGTTGTTTATGTCCCAGGCTCAGCCGTCGGTTTTCCTTGTCAATATCCAATACAACAACCTCTATTTCAGCGCCAATCGATGTGAATTCTGAAGGGTGTTTGATCTTTTTGGTCCAGCTTAGGTCAGAGATATGGATTAAACCGTCAACACCTTCTTCGATTTCTACAAATACGCCAAAGTTGGTAAAGTTGCGTACTGTAGCCTTATGTTTGGTTCCTACGCCAAAGCGGTTTTCGATATTCTGCCATGGGTCTTGCTTTAATTGCTTAATACCCAGAGACATCTTACGTTCATCGCGATCCAGGGTCAAAATCTGAGCTTCAATCTCATCCCCAACTTTCAGGAAGTCCTGAGCGCTTCGCAAATGTTGTGACCAGCTCATTTCCGATACGTGAATCAACCCTTCTACTCCTGGTGCAATTTCGACAAATGCACCGTAGTCGGCCATCACAACCACTTTTCCTTTCACTGAGTCGCCAACTTTCAGTTCCTGATCCAGGTTATCCCATGGGTGAGGGGTCAACTGCTTCAGACCAAGGGCGATACGTTTTTTATCATCGTCAAAATCAAGGATAACAACGTTTAGTTTCTGATCCAATTCAACAATTTCGTTGGGATGAGAAATACGTCCCCAACTCAGGTCAGTAATGTGGATTAAACCGTCAACACCTCCAAGGTCAATGAATACTCCGTAAGAAGTAATGTTTTTAACAGTACCTTCCAGTACCTGTCCTTTTTCCAGTTTGGAAATGATTTCTTTTTTCTGTTGTTCCAACTCGGCTTCGATCAATGCCTTGTGTGAAACAACAACATTGCGGAACTCCTGGTTGATCTTAACCACCTTGAATTCCATTGTTTTCCCAACAAAAATATCGTAATCGCGGATTGGTTTCACATCAATCTGAGAACCTGGAAGGAATGCTTCGATTCCGAATACATCGACGATCATACCGCCTTTGGTACGGCATTTAATGTAGCCCTTAATGATTTCGTCGTTGTCTAACGCAGCATTTACGCGATCCCATGAACGCATAGCCCGTGCTTTTTTGTGTGACAAAATCATCTGGCCTTTTTTGTCCTCCAGACTTTCAATGTAAACTTCAACGGTGTCACCAATCTTCATGTCCGGATTGTAGCGGAATTCATTCAAGCTGACAATACCGTCTGATTTGTAACCGATATCAACAACTACTTCACGTTTATTCATAGAGATCACAGTACCTTCCAGTACCTCCTTCTCCTGAACCGTGTTCAGCGTGTTGTTGTAAAGTTCTTCAAGTTTGTTTTGTTTTTTGCCGGCAAAGCCCTGATCTTCCGATTCAAGCGCGTCCCAGTCAAATGCTTCATTTTCAGATGTAACTTCCTGCTGATTTTCAGCAACAGCTACTTCGGCTTCTTGTGCGAGTTCTTCCTTCGGTCCAAGGTCCTCTGTGTTGTTTTCTACCATTAAATTTCAATTAATTAATAAATTAGACATTATATATTAAATGCGGGACAAAATTAGAATTATTCCGTGTTAATTCAAAGATTAACAAGACATTTTTTAATTTACCTGTCTTTGATTCACCTGTCCCCGTCATCAACGCTTTTTGCTGTATGAAATCCGGGAACGAGAATGAAAAAAGATAGAAACAGTGTCGTTTGGTTAACCATCGATAGGATAAAAGAATTATTTTTACTTTTGAATGGTCGCCGTTCAGTCAGTTTGCGATCAGTTCCGGATTGATTTAGTTCCTGTATCTGGTTTGGATCGGTATGGTCAAATCAATCCATCGGCAGTATTGATCATTATAAGGAATAGAAATGAAAAAAATCTTAGTTACCGGCGGGGCCGGCTTTATCGGTTCTCACCTTTGCGAGAGGCTTTTGAATGAAGGAAATGAAGTAACCTGTCTGGATAATTTTTTTACCGGTTCAAAATCTAAAATTATTCACCTGATGCATCATCCTTATTTTGAATTGGTCCGTCATGATGTGACGATGCCTTATTATGGCGAAGTCGATGAAGTGTACAATCTGGCCTGCCCGGCATCACCCATACATTATCAGTATAATGCGATAAAAACGATCAAAACTTCAGTGATGGGAGCGATCAATATGCTGGGTTTGGCAAAACGTGTTAAAGCAAAGATCCTTCAGGCTTCGACCAGTGAAGTATACGGCGATCCGGATATTCATCCGCAGACTGAAAGTTATTGGGGTCGCGTTAACCCGATTGGGGTCCGTTCATGTTATGATGAAGGAAAACGATGCGCCGAGTCTTTGTTCGTCAATTATCATACTCAAAATAATGTCCGGATCAAAATCATCAGGATCTTTAATACCTATGGCCCTAAAATGGAGCCTGATGACGGAAGGGTGGTTTCCAATTTTATCGTGCAGGCATTGAAAGGTGACGATATTACCATATATGGTGATGGAAGTCAGTCGCGGAGTTTTCAGTATGTTGATGATCTGATTGAAGGCATGATCCGGATGATGAATACAGACGATTCATTCACCGGCCCTGTAAATCTTGGAAATCCGAATGAATTCACAATTCTTGAACTGGCGCGAAAGATCATTGAACTGACCTCTTCCCGATCGACTATTGTTTTTCGGCCGTTGCCGTCGGACGATCCTACTCAGCGTCAGCCTGATATTCATCTTGCTATGGAAAAACTTAATGGGTGGACTCCTGTTATTCAACTGGAAGAGGGTTTGACAAGAACAATCTCGTATTTCGATGAACTTTTAAGAAACAATAAGTAAAATAAACTGTTGATCCACAATAATACCAAGAGAAGTTCCTCCGTTGGACAATTAAAAAAATTAAACTATTCACAATGAAAGGCATTATTTTAGCCGGCGGTTCCGGTACCCGTTTATACCCGATAACCAAATCGATTTCCAAACAGATTATACCGGTTTATGACAAACCTATGATTTATTATCCGCTTTCGGTACTGATGTTGGCCGGCATCCGCGATATTCTGATTATATCGACGCCGCAGGATATTTCTCTCTACCAGCATTTGCTTGAAGATGGTTCGCAACTGGGGATCCGCATCAGCTACGCGATACAACCATCTCCCGATGGCCTGGCCCAGGCATTTATTATCGGAGAAGAGTTTATTGGCGATGATCATGTTTGTATGATATTAGGCGATAATATTTTTTATGGATACAATTTCCGGTCATTACTGGAAGACGCTGCTGTGATCGAAGACGGAGCGCTGGTTTTCGGGTATTATGTGAATGATCCGGAACGATATGGTGTCGCCGAGTTTGATGAAGAGGGGCGTGTACTTTCTCTTGAAGAAAAGCCCTCCGATCCGAGGTCAAATTATGCTGTTACGGGCTTATATTTTTATTCGAATGATGTGGTTCAAAAAGCCAAATCGCTTAAACCTTCTTCACGAGGAGAACTTGAGATTACTGATTTGAACCGGCTTTACCTGAATGAAGGCCGGTTAAAGGTAAAATTGCTTGGACGTGGTTTTGCCTGGCTCGATACGGGAACCCATGACAGTTTGTTGCAGGCATCCAATTTTATTGCAACGATCGAGCAGCGGCAGGGATTAAAAATCTCCTGTATCGAAGAAATTGCTTTTAAAAAGGGTTATATTAATAAAGGGCAACTGCTGGAATTGGCAAAGCCGTTATTGAAGAATCAGTATGGAGAATATCTTTGCAAGCTGGCAAACAGAGAAATAACGTCTTTTTAGTGAATGTTTTTCGGCGAATTGGAGCGCAGCGGAATTGAAGCGAAGCGGAAATCCGTGAAACGAAATCCCCGAAGGGAATCGAGCTTGCGAGATCCGCGAAGCGAATTGAACGAAGTGAAATCCATGTAATGAATTCCATA
>JBDKTZ010000312.1:0-16904 GCA_039679975.1 Prolixibacteraceae bacterium | reverse complement strand
CTGCAGGCATCCCGCAGGAATATGCCAGGCTTGTTTTGGATCAGTACAGTTCCAATGCCAAACAGGCTGAACTTTCGGTCGGAAGTATTTCTGCGGATAAGCTTGCAGCTGCAAAATTTGCTGATGGCACCACGTTCCAGTTTTCATGCCGTCGCCGCGACAAGACAGAATACAGGAAAGTAAACCAGCTGGAGGGCTCAATGGCGCTCCCGGTCGAGGGCGGCGATGCTTCCATTAAGGGAGCGAAAATAGCTTTATTCGGTTCTGCAGATCAGGATGCCCTTGTTCGTATCGGAGAGATTGAAATTGAGCAGGGCCTTCCTCATCCTTTATTTGACGGAGTCTGGGGTAAGACATCGAGGGCTTCCATGAAATCCTATTTAATTTCAAATTTTGGAGAAGATGATCTCGATTTTGTTCTGGAGAAGGCCAAATTAGCTGGATTTGATTATATCTACCACACTGAACCATTCCGCGATTGGGGCCATTTTAACTGGGACACGGCATTCGTAAAAGGCGGTGATGCCGGCGTTAAAAAGCTGGTGGATAAAGCAAACTCACAGGGAGTAAAAGTGGGAGTGCATATCCTTTCCAATTTTATGACAACCAACGATGCCTTTGTAAGTCCTGTGCCCTCCGATCATCTGCTGAAGCAGGGTATTTTAAAGCTGCTGGAAGATCTGGACCCTCAGCAAACAGAAATCAAGGTCAGTAAATCCGGCTTATTTTCCGTACCGTTAACCTTAAATGCGCTTCAAATCGGGAAAGAACTGATCACCTTCGCGAAAGCGGAAGAAAACGGAGGCCTGATCACGTTGACAAATTGTACAAGAGGAGCATTTGGTACTACAGCAAGCGTCCATGCCGCCAGTGAACCTTCCTATAAACTATGGGATTATCCCTATAAAACTTTATTTCCTGATCTTAAACTGCAGGATCAATTCTCAGACAGGCTGATTGAAATCTTCAATACAACAGGTCTCGAACAAATTTCATTTGACGGACTCGAAGGTTGTATGTATACCGGACAGGACGATTACGCCACGGCC
The DNA here is from genome assembly GCA_039679975.1 of Prolixibacteraceae bacterium. Lineage (GTDB taxonomy): Bacteria > Bacteroidota > Bacteroidia > Bacteroidales > Prolixibacteraceae > JBCFBK01. Next base: position 15,855 of record JBDKTZ010000312.1, on the reverse strand, counting down.
CGTTTCGTTTCCCGATTTTACCAGGGGATTCACCACAATGTCCTGAACGATGCAAGCAGGCTAAGTCATTACCTGTGGCATATCCATACCCGGATGAACTGGGGTGAGCCATGGGGTGAAGCTATGCGTACGGGGCAGGTCGAAAGCCGGATTAAAAACCAGGATTTTTTTAAACGAAATCTGTTCCCCCGGATGTTAGGCTGGTTCCTGATCCGCTTAGCTGATAAAAATTTTGAATGTTCCACACTGGAAGATCTGGAATGGGCGCTCTCCGAATCGGCAGGTTTCGATGCCGGTTACGCCATGACCATCAACATGAATACCCTGAAAAAACATGGACAGATTGATTTGCTTCTGGAAGCAATTAAAAACTGGGATGCGCTAAGAGAGGTAAAGGCCTTTAGTGAGGAACAGATGGAGAAACTGAAAGATCCTTTAACGGAATGGCATCTCGAAAAGGTTGATGATCAAAATTTTCTGCTGTATCCGTTAACCATTTCCAAATATTTCCGCTGTAACTTAGGGGAGATGCAACCGGGACAACCCGGAGGATCCGATTGGTCCTGGTACAGCCCGGGAGAAGGCCGGTTTTCGATTCGTTTGCGTGTGGAGGGAGAAGGCTCTGTGAAAAACCCTGCTTTTACGACATCAAAAGGTGTCATTAAATTTCCCTGTACCATATCAGGCGGCCAATACCTGTTCTATGGATTTGATGGAAAGGCAATGATAACAGATAAAAATTACAACACCCTGGAAGTGATTGAACCCCTGGGACAGGCTGTCCTCCCTGCCGGCTCATCAGCTGTTTCGTTTTCGTGCGACGCCCCTGATGATGAAACCCCTGAGGTTAATGTCCGTTATATGACCAGGTCCAAACCGGAACAGATCAAAAAACAATAGCATATGACAAAATTCAAATTGATCATCATATCCTGCATAGCCGTATGTTTCGGCTGCAATCAACAACTCAAAAAGCTGCCCCGCATTGCCATTGCCGGGTTTGGAATTGAATCGAGCACCTTCTCTCCGGCGCGGTCGGATGAAGATGCCTTTCATGTGTGGGAAAAGCAGGATATTTTTGGCTACTATCCGTTTTTCAAGGATGATTCGACCCTGCTAAAACGGGCTGACTGGGTCCCCACACGCATCAGCCGCTCTCTGCCGGGAGGGGCAGTAACCCGCGAAGCCTACGAGTCGATCGTGGGTAAAACCCTGGCACTTCTCGAACAGGGAAAACCCTACGACGGACTGTTCCTCGACATCCATGGCGCCATGAGTGTCGATGGACTGGATGATCCCGAGGGAGATTTCATCCAGCGGATCCGCAAGGTCATCGGGACCGAAACGATTATTTCCACTTCGATGGACCTGCACGGGAATGTCTCCGACAGACTGGCCCATCAATCCGATCTGATCACCTGCTACCGCATGGCGCCGCACGAAGATGCCTGGGAATCGCGGCAACGGGCATTGGCAAACCTGCTCGAACGTATTGAAACAGGAAAGGGGAAACCCGCCTTCAAAGCGTATGTTGCCGTTCCGATCCTCTTGCCCGGCGAAAAAACCAGTACCCGCATTGAACCGGGTAAAAGCCTCTATGCAAAGGTAGCCCCTGCTGCAAGCCGGGAAGGCATTGTCGATGCAGCGATCTGGGTCGGATACGCCTGGGCCGATGAGCCACGAAACCATGCCGTGGTCATGGTTGTCGGCGATGATAAAAAGAAAGTGACCAGCACGGCTGAACAACTTGCAAAAAGCTTTTGGGATGTTCGCAATGAATTTGTTTTCGTTGCGCCTGCAGGCGATCTTGATGAATGTCTTGAAAAAGCATTGGCGAGCGATCAACATCCATTCTTTATCAGTGATTCGGGCGACAATCCAACTGCCGGAGGAGCCGGCGACGTTACCCTGACTTTGACAGAAGTTCTGGCCCGGTCCGAGTTTAAACCGGCCAATGGTCCTTCACTGATCTATGCCTCCATCCCCGGGCCCGATCTCATTGAAAAAGCAGTTGCCGCGGGTGTTGGTAAACGGGTAGAAGGTTATGCAGGAGGTATTGTCGACTCCCGCTTTGCACCTCCTCTCCTGCTTAAAGGCATCGTGACCGCCATAGAACATGGCGATAAAGATGCCGAAACTGAAGTAGTGGTCAAAACTGGAAGTGTTTCCGTGATCGTTACAAAGAAACGGAAACCCTATCATAAGGAAACTGATTTCACGCGTCTGGGATTGAATCCCCGTGAAGCAGATATCGTGATGGTCAAGATTGGGTACCTGGAACCTGAACTTTACACCATGCAAAAGGATTGGTTACTGGCACTGACACCCGGAGGAGTGGATCAAAACCTGGAGCGCCTGCCATACAAAAGAATCCAGCGCCCCATGTTTCCGCTCGACAAAGACATGCCCGACCCTGATCTTTCAGCCATGCTTATTCCCTTGTCTGATGAATTTGATTAATCATTTCGAAATATGATCGGCAGAGAAGCCGGGTTCTTAAAAAAGGATCCTGCTTTTTGAAAGCAGGTAATTCTTTACCTCATTTTAAACTGAATGTATGCGGTAAAACCCCAATCAAAAATAATATTTTCGAAGGTTTTGACCATCCTGAAATCAAGATCGATCATATGCACAAAAGAAAAATCGGCTCGAATGTGAAAGTCACAAACACAGGAATTATAGAAAACTAAAAACCATACAAAAAAAAGATGAATCGCTTTAACTTTAGCTCCCTGCTGTTTCTTGTGTCTTTTGCAGGATTATCAGTTACGTGTACGCAACTAACTGAAAACAGTCCTTCAAAAACAATTGAACGGATGGGTTCTGAGAATGCCGGACTGTTTGATGAAAACTGGCTTTTTTCCCGTTTTGGTTTACAGGCCGATGGTTCTTTCCTGTCCGAACCCGAAGGACTTCAGAATGTGGAAACGGATGACGCCTCCTGGCGAAAGTTGGATTTACCGCACGACTGGGCCATCGAAGGACCCTTTCGAATTGAACTAAAAGGTGAAACCGGGAAATTGCCTTATAAGGGAATCGGCTGGTACCGCAAACATTTCAATGTTCCCGCCGCAGATGAGGGAAAGCAGATATTCCTTGATTTTGACGGTGCAATGGCGTATGCTCAGATTTGGCTCAACGGACAGTTTGTCGGAACCTGGCCTTACGGGTATAATTCGTTCAGAATGGATTTGACCCCTTTTCTGAGGTTCGGCCAAGAAAACATTGTCGCAGTTCGTCTGGATACTGAAAAATGGGAATCGCGCTGGTATCCCGGAGCCGGCATATACCGGCATGTCTGGATGGTAAAGACCGGCGGGGTGCATGTGGCCCATTGGGGAACCCGGATAGCCACCCCGGAAATATCGGATGAATCGGCGCTGGTCAACATAGATGTATCGGTTGAAAACCAAAAAAATGATGCTGTTGAAGCCGCTGTCGAAACCTGTATTTTTGAATTTGACGCAAACAATCAAACCGGTTCTGAAGTGGTTTCACTGAAACAACAGACAATCAAAATTGAAGCCAGACAGAAGGTAACCACAACAGCAGAGGCCACGATTAAAGATCCAAAACGCTGGGATCTTGATTCTCCGAATCGTTACCTGGCCCGGACAACCATAAAGGTGGATGGAAAAGTGACTGATATTTATCATACTGCATTTGGAGTGCGAACGATTGAATTTACAGCGCAAAAAGGTTTTTTACTGAATGGCAGGAGCGTGAAAATTCAGGGGACCTGTAACCATCATGACCTGGGGGCTCTGGGTGCAGCCGTCAATACCAGCGCTTTGCGTCGTCAGCTCACCATTTTAAAGGAGATGGGATGTAATTCCCTCCGTACATCTCATAATCCTCCAGCCCCTGAACTACTAGAGCTGGCCGACCAGATGGGATTCCTGGTTTGGGATGAAGCATTCGACTGCTGGCAAAAAGGAAAGCGGGAGTGGGACTACAATAAATTATACAAGGAATGGCATGAGAAAGATCTCAAAGCCATGGTACACCGAGACCGGAATCATCCTTCTGTGTTTATTTGGTCAATCGGGAATGAAGTCATGGAACAGCGGAATGTTGAGATGACCAAATATTTGGCCGGTATTGTAAAGACAGAAGATCCGACCCGTCCGGTTTCGAACGGATATAATGACCCGGATGGAGCGCGTGAAGCAGGAGCAGTCGAAGCGCTCGATATCATGGGCGTTAACTATTTCTTCAGTCAGCAGCCTAAGTGGGATGCTGATCCCCGGTATTCCGATAAACCGACCCTTGGAAGTGAAACCTCTTCATGCATTTCATCACGGGGAGAATATTATTTTGACAAGGAATATCAAAACTGGCAGGTCAGCTCCTACGATCAGTCCAGACCGGGATGGGGCTGCCCGCCTGACGAACAGTTCCGGATCAATGCGCGGTTCCCTCATTTGCTGGGAGAATTCGTGTGGACCGGATTTGATTATCTGGGCGAACCATTCCCCTACAATTCGGACGAAACCAATCTGCTTAATTTCAGAAACGATCCATTCAAAAGAGCAGAACTGGAAAAGAAACTGGAAGAGATCCGGAGAAACAATCCTCCCTCCAGAAGTAGTTATTTTGGTATTGTTGATTTGTGCGGTTTTCCGAAAGACCGTTATTACTTATATCAGTCACAGTGGAAACCTGACTTTCCGGTGGCCCATATCCTGCCGCACTGGAATTGGAAAGAACGCACCGGTCAGATTGTGCCTGTTCATGTTTATACTTCAGGCACTGAAGCTGAATTGTTTTTAAACGGAAAAAGCATGGGCCGAAAAGTCAAAAAGGAAGGTCAGGATTTCAGATTGGTATGGGACAGTGTGGTTTACGAGCCTGGAATAGTAAAAGTTGTTGCGTATAAAAATGGATCGGAATGGGCAACCGATGAGATGAAAACCACCGGAAGTACCGACAAATTACAACTTTCCGCCAATCGGGATGCAATTTCCCCCGATGGCGCTGATCTGGCTTTTATTACGGTTAAAGTTCAGGATAAAGGCGGATTAACTGTTCCCGGAAGCCGGCCGCTGATCCGATTTGAAGTGGAAGGACCAGGTGAAATTGTGGCTACCGATAACGGTGATCCGACCTGTCTTACCCCTTTCAGTAGTCTCGAACGTGAAGCCTTTAACGGTATGGCTCTGGTGATTGTTAAAGCAGAAAAGAGAAGATCAGGCAGCTTTAAAGTAAAAGCAATAAGCAATGGGATAAAATCGGGGGAGATTCATATTAAAATTTTGTAATGTCAAAAAATCTATTTTCTTGCTCTGAACGGGTAAACTGTTGATATATTTGCCTCTTTTATTGAAGATGCGGTCAGTTCCCAGACAACGCTGTTTTTTGAATCAATTTCAACTAATTTGGGCTGGGCTTTATCTTTGCTGTGGCCATTCCAATTGGCGATTAAAATATGGCCGTTTTTATAGTAATGGAGTTCAGCAACAAAGAGCAATATACCTTTTTGTATATCAGTACCATTGTCATTGACTTGCAGAGTAACCGGATCAACAATTACATATTTGTGAGCATCACCGCAGGCCACAAGCCATTTGCCGTCGGGCATTACCTTCACTGAGAATGGATTACCCGCAACAAAGACTCGGCGTATCACCTCGCCCGATTGGGTAAGTTCTATAACCTCTCCTCTTCCCATTAATGGAATAAGATAGGTATTGTCTTTTGTCACGAAGATTTGACGGAACTGAGCGTGAACATTCGGTATCCCTGAATCAAAATTTTGTTCCTTGATTTTTTCACCCTTCTGGTTAAGGGTAATGATACGCGAAGGTTTTGCACAGACGGCAAGGAGGTATTCACCGGATGGTAATTCGGTAGCTGTATAAAGCTCTTGTCCCTTTTCGACTTTAAAGTCCCAAACTACCTCCTGCGATTTGGTAATAAGGCGGGCTCCCCCTTTGTATGCGTAGAGGATGTTGCCCGCCCTGGTTAATTCTACATCGTTACAATCGTCACCTTTTTGAAGTTGGTGGACCCATTCGATCGCATGTGACTTTTTGTCAATAATAATTACTTGATCCCAGCTGCAACCTCCAATAAGCAGCTTTTCCCGAACGCTGCACCCATTGCAAAAAATGATCAGTAACACAAACAGCATGGTTTTAATCATAGCTTTTCCCATTATTTTATACATCGCCATTTGTTTTTGGTGTTAACATACTCGTTTCACAAGTATTAATTTGCCAATACATATACAAAAAAAGCAGAAGGAACAATCGAAGACAGACCTGGATTAAGCAGAGCGCTATAAATTTTTATCATACTTTTTGAGATCAATCTTCAAGAATAATTCTAAAGCCAACATTATTGACTGGCTGCCATGCAAAGTAATTATTTCTGCAATAAGAGGTTGAGTTACAGGAACGGTCAATCCAGGATCCGCCTCTTACGACTTTAAGCTTCGATTCAGAAACAGCATCCTTATCATATGGATAAGGAGCATAGTCGCTTCGGGTCCACTCAGCAACATTACCATGGATATCATAAAGGCCCCAGGGGCTAGGCTTATATTCTGCGACATCAGTAACAATCATGTTCCCATCATCTACCGAGCGGTCGCGTGGCAGGTAGTCATAAAACCTGAAGTTAGGATTATTCTCATCCATTGGCTGAGGATCAACACCAGTAACTGCCATTTTTGAGAGTTGCTTGTCGGCCATATTGTCGTAAGGAGCAAAGTCAGTGTTCAGGTCGCCAAACCAAAAATCGGAATCACTACCTGCACGTGCTGCCCATTCCCATTGTGCTTCGGTTGGGAGATTTATTTTAAGTCCAAGCTTTTCACTCAAGCTGTTACAATAGGAGACGGCTTCATTCCATGAAACACGTATAACAGGTTGTGTTGACCGGTTTGCATCATAACCGGGTTTAACATGGTCTTTCCAGAACTGGGCAATGTAGCGGTTATCATGTTCCGGGAAAATTACATGGTATTGTTCGTTTGTAAGTTCAGTCTCTGCCATCCAGAATGCCTTTTCTATTTTAACTTTCGACTCCGGGGCATTGAGATTGCCATGAATATTGTTGCCCATCACGAATGTCCCGGATGGAATTCTTACAAAATTGATCGTTATCCCGGGTGCAATTTCTACGCTCTTTTGTTCAACTGCAGATGCTTTAAAGGGGAATCCTTTTACGGTTAGCTGTTTCTGTTTCTTTTGATCTTCGGGTTCAGGTTTCACGGGTGTTGGCTTTCCCTTCTGATCCAGATAGGCCATGTAATTCCTAATTTCCTGTTGCCAGTCAACGCCTGCATTGTTTGCATATTTATTAGTTAGCTCAATTCGTCGTGCGATTGGGTCCTTACACGAATAGAAATCGTTTGGGTTTGCATGAAAAGCCCCATGATAAGGTGCGTTAAAATCAATCCAATTGTAAAGTGTTTTCCATTCCTTGTCAGAAAGGGCGACATGATGATGTCCGCCTTTTAGAATTTTCACGATCTCACTTGTAGAAGCATGATATTCATAGGGTTTCATCACTGCTATATCGGCTTCAGGTCCCTGACGGTTAACATAGGGATGAAAAGCCATATAACTTGTTGCTGCTTTTAAAAGTCCTTTGTTTATAGGCGAATTTTCCAATTTAATACCTCCCCGGAAATCCAGGCTGGATTTGTCGTTATGACAAGACACACAGTTACGGTCAAGAATAGGTTGGATCTCCAGATCAAATGTAAACGGGCGGATGCCTCCTTCGGGGGTAATGATCGAATCCGGCGATTTCACGGAGGCCAGTACCCGTTTGGGAACAGGCATCGAATTTTGATCTTCATGGCATCCGACACACGAAACGATCTCTCCGGGCATAGCGGTAAACCAACTACGCATCCATTGAATAGCACGCCCTTCATCATCAAGCGGTTGAAGAGATATCGGGGTGTTGGCCGGGACCTTAAATACCGCAGAACCATCTTTTTCAACAGGAACTGTCCCTAAAAGGCGTTTGATGTCCCATCCGCTTTGAATACCCTGAGCCGTATGGTCTGAAGGAGACCCAATGTAAGCATATTCATATGCCAGTACACGAAGTTGTTTTACAGTTCCCCGCGGTACTCCCGGCAATCCTTCGCCTTCGTAAATATCCTGAATAAAGACTGTGGCATTTTTATCGTCCGGTTTTATTTTATCCGGGATTACAGGAGGTACCTGACACTTTTTGACCAGGATTGGTTGAATTAAACCTTCTCCTTCGTATTCAGCAATGAGTGTCAAATTGTCAAAAATATCGATCAGATAAATTCCCCACAACGATTGAGGATCAGGTTTGGCTGTTACCAGATAATATTTCTCATTAATTGGGAAGGGTTTAATAAACTGAGGCCAAACATCATTGACCAGTTCATCTTTCACAAGAGGAATAATAGGGCGTTTACTGAAGGGGAATTCATTGATCATCCCTTTTTCCTCTTTGCGGCTTTTGGCAGGGTCAAAGAGGATCATCCGCCCGGAACGCGCAACCCCATGATGGCCGGAAATAATTCCTACAAATGAAGTATTGCCTCCGGGAATTGGTTTCACGTCGAATGTACTGTTTGGGAACCAGGAGCCGCTGCCATAAAGTGCTCTGGATTCTGTGCCATCCGGATTGGCATGCATTACGATACGCGAACAATAATGTGTAAGGTCGGTATATTCCCAGCGGACATACATCAGGCGGCCGTTGTTCATCACGGTAGGGTGCCAGTTGGCGTCCTGATCAAAAGTCATGCGGCGTAAAGTATTGTTTTTGGGATCGTAACTTACAAGATTACCAACATAATCACCGCCGCTTACACACGGAACACCCTGATAACCAATATTCGATACTGCCACGAAACGACCATCAGGCAAATAGGTCGCATCAAAAAATTCCAGGTCAGGTTCGTCTGTAATGATCACTTTATGAAAATCTGAACCGTCCGTTTTTACTTCGAATACATTCCACCTTTTCTGATCATCGGTGGCACTAAACAATATTTTATCACCATTCCAATGAAGCAGTAAATCGGCAACCGAAGATCCATTGGTTGGTTTGAAGATTGTCCGGCTCTGTATTTCTCCACGTAAATTGCTGAGTTCGGCAATCTCCGCATTGAATCCACCGCGCCCGGCCGAAATTTGATTCGACCAGTTGTTGGATTGTGTTCCAAGGGAACTGGTATTTATATTCCGCGCATTACCATTCACTTTATACCGGCCAACAATAATCTTATCACTATCCAGCAACGGGTTTGACATTAAGATCTCACGTTTTAGCGCAACGGCCCTTTGGGCGCGTAACTGTACTTCCGGATTGCCTGTGTGAACTCCGGCAAAACCCTGAATGCAAAGTTCTTCCAGTTCTTTTACCTTCGATTCATATCGGGCTCTATCATATCCCTTAATTTTACACATATCTTCAAAGGCAGCACGAACGTTTGCGGCATTGAGCCATGCTACATCGGTATTCAATCGCGAATTGGATTGAGCAATAACATTTATAAAAGCGGCTAAAAGTGCGATTGTACAGAATAGCTTCCTCATGATAAGATTTATTTGATTTATTTATTGTTCTTATGGAGCATCCATGAAATTTTTTCCTCTTAAGTCCATGGATGCTTCAACCTGTCAATTTCGACGGACTATGATCTTAAATCATCGTAGAGTTCAAACGCTTGCTCAGGCGTAAGATTATCGTGGACTACACCTCGAACGGCCTGAATCATAGCAACGGGATTCTCAGCCTGGAACACATTTCGTCCCATATCAACGCCACTGGCGCCGTCGTTGATCGCATGATAACAAAGCTCCAGAGCTTCAATTTCCGGAAGTTTTTTACCGCCGGCGATTACAATCGGAACAGGACAGCCATTCACCACTTTTTCAAAATCGTCGCAGTAGTATGTTTTTACGAAAGTAGCGCCATTTTCGGCACAAATCCTCGTAGCTGTTCCAAGATAGCGCGCATCACGAGCCAAATCTTTACCTACAGCCGTAACACCAAGGGTTGGAATGCCACATTTATAACCACGATCAGCTGTTTTTACAAGATTTTCAATAGTCTTTGCCTCGTACAGCGGATCACCGATGGCAACCATTACCGCCATTGCAGAAGCGTTAATGCGAACAGCGTCGTCAATGTCTACCGTACACTCATTATTAAGATAAGTAAGCACGCTACTTCCGGCCGAATAGCGCAAACATATTGGTTTATTTGCTGTTGGCGGAACAACCGAGCGAAGTATTCCGCGTGTACACATCAATGAGTCAGCATACTCAATAAGCGGGGTAATTGATAAATCAATACGTTCCAACCCCGAAGTTGGTCCCATGATATAACCATGGTCGAAAGCCAACATTACAGTTCGTCCATTCTTTGGATTATAAATACGCGACATCCGGTTTTTAATTCCCCAATCATAATTATTAAGACCTTTAAGGAAAAAACCAGTAGTGTCAACCGGAATACCAATTCCGTAGTCCTTTTCATTATTGTCTTTGATTCCGTCTATATCTGCCATTTTATTTTGTTTAGTAGTTATTTGTTTTGTTTATTCGATACTTTTTGAAAAGGCTTCGAACATGCAAGCCCATGATGATGCGCCGGCATCCATTGACCCGACAGACCGTTCGCCATAATTACGCGCCCTTCCAAAATTTGCCCTCATCGAAACAGTAGCTGCAGCTCCGTTACGTGCGGCATTTGCTCCGGCAGAAAGAATATGCTTTATATCCTCAGAGTCGCAGGCAACAATCGCGTCAACTGCAGGCATTAGCGCATCCATCATTGTCTTGTCGCCCACCTTAGCTTTTGTGTTTTTTACAACTGCCTCGAGGCCCGACATGAACATTGTTTTTATCCGTGCAGCATCAAGCTCTGCACCTTCCGATCCTTCGCCCATTCCCAGAAAAAATCCACCCAATAGTGTGCTGGTTGAACCGCTGGTATTAAGCATTACCCCAAATCCCATATCGTTAAGCACGGTTTTAAAGTCTGATCCTCCCCGTGAAGCTTCAACTGCCGCTTTTAGGGCAGTTACGATAGCGGTGCCATGGTCGCCATCACCTGTTACTGCATCAAGTTGGGAAAAGTAGTCTGATTTTTCGCTTACCGACAATAATGCAACATCGAGCATCCTTCGGAATTGGTCTATCGATAATTTATCCATGATCTGTCTCCATTAGGGACTATTGACCAATATTTACCCAGTATGGGGCATTCGATGTTTTATTTTTAAGAAGATCAATATGGTCGGCATCCAACCTGGCAAATATCATCTGAAAACCTGCCTGCTCCTGTACAGTGAGAAATTCGGTAATTTTTCCGTCAACTACTTCGATACCGTTTTCTGCAAGTATCATGGCTGCTTTGCGAAAGATAATGCTCATTTCCATATGTGTGGTTGCGCCTACGCCATTGATGTACAGTAAAACTTTGTCCCCTTTTACCGGCTTGAGTTTGCGCATAAGCAGTGAGATCATTTGTTTGGCAACATCATCAGCTGAAGTCAGTTTTTGACGGCCTCCTCCTCCTTCGCCATGCTGGCCCATTCCAATTTCAATTTCGCCTTCGGGAAGCTCGGAAATTGTGGCCCCATTTTGCGGGTGCGTGCATGAGCGCATTGCAACAGCCAAAGTAGCAACCTGATTATTGAACCGTTCGCCTATTTCTTTGATCTCATCAATGCTTTTTCCTTGTTCGGCTGCTGCGCCAATAATCTTGTACAACGGAATACATCCTGCCAAACCCCGGCGATCATCGTCAGCGGCATTAAGTCCGGCGCTAATATCATCATGCGTCAAAAGTTTGATAATGTTTATTCCCGCACGTTCGGCCAGTAAAGTGGCCATGTTTGCACTCATTACGTCTCCCGAATGGTTAAGAACGACAAGCAAGATACCAGCATCGCGTTTGAAAAGCTGAAGCGCCTGAAACAGTCGCTGAGCGCCGGGGGCTGCAAAAATATCTCCCACAACCGAACAGTCCAACATCCCTTCACCCACAAAGCCGCTCAGCGCAGGTTCATGACCTGAGCCACCGAGTGTGATAATTGCCACTTTATCTGTACTTTTTGCTTTTGCACGCACAATAATATTTTCACCCCCGAGCTTTACCTTGTCGGAGTATGCCATTACATAACCCTCAAGTGTTTCCCGGGTTATCCCATCTGTCGAGTTGATAAATTTTGTAATCATAATGCGTCTATTTTTTGTCGAAATACATTAATTCAATTGCAATACCTTCTTCTTCTATGAATGCGCACGTCAGACCTTCTCCGCATTGGAAAGGTTCAAGAACTATTTTTCTACCTTCCATCGCGCTTTTCAGACAAGGGACTTCGTAAGCAATATGTGCATATGTTTTTAAAATTTCAGGCATTTGTGAATCTGCTTCAAATCTTAAAAACTCAATTTTGTTTTCACTGTTGTTGAAATCTGTAAGAAACAGTTTCATTCCTTCGGCATAAACTTCGCCTTCTTTGGGGGTTGTTGTGGGAATACCCACATGATTAAATTTTCTCATAGCAGGTCAATTTAAGTATTCAGTTAAATTTATTTCTGTGTCAGCATATCCAGGAAAACTACATTGGGATTGGTGAAGCGTAGGCCGGCGCCGTCATGATAGGTGGCATATTCTGTTACGATAGCTCCGTTTTCACCAGCCAGAAGGAAGTGTGGCGATTCGATCTTTTTCAAAGAAATTACTTCGTCGACATTTTGGCGGACAAAGTTCAGAGAAGTAATATACCCCTTTTGACTTTCGGGTAAAACCGGTGGATGAGCAGCAGGGTCTCCGATCCCGAAATTATAGCACCATCCGTGGTTTACTTTCCATGATTCGTGTTTGGCCGGATACTGGGTAGCGATATGAGTATGTTCAGGGATCATCTGGCCTGGCAAAAGGTAAATTTCATGGCCAAAGTAGCTGTGTTCGGCATCGTTTATCCAGAAGATTCCGGCCATACCTACGTTTTCGAAGTCGCCCAGGTTGAAATCAGTGATCCATATTCCTGCTTTCAGCGTATTACTGAAAGGAACCCCATAAGCTTCCAACATTTCGGTATATGCTTTTTTAGCAACTTCAGGCTGAATTTTACCATCTTTATAAAAGTCGGTGTTTGTGTACTTTTTGGTGTAGGCTTTCATTTCTGTTTTTTCTTTCATTTTTGGACTGCAAGCCGTTAGCAAACTAATTGCAAGTGCGACTAAAATCATTTTTTGTTTCATATTAATGGATTTATACCTTTTATTTCAGCAATACCCTCTAGTTCAAGTAATAACTCGTCGCGACAGACATCGGCGCAGACATATAATTTCTTTACATCCGGATAATGTGCGTCCATGTAGTTGTGCACAGTTTCTATTTGATCCGGATTTTTAATGTAAATGCGTAATAATTTATACTCCTGCATGGCGGCTTCTGACAAGTAATTCGCCGAAGAGATGAGACAATCGATATTATCCATGATAACCCGGACCTGTTCAATTACATCATCAACATGAAGACTTAATTCTCCTCTGATAGCCGCTGTCCCGGATATGAAAACAATCTGTTTTTCAGATGTCCCGATCACCCGCGCCCTTTCGAATTTTGGAGTCGTGCGTTGTTCTGTCGTTCCCAACAGAACATCCTGGGAGTATTTGTGTGCAGCAACCTGTAATGGATTATCCAATGCGCGATTAACCAATCCCTCTCCGGTAAAAGCAAAAATCTCAACCATTACCCCTCCAAATTGAGTACCAATACCTGTTGCTGCCGGATAACCGGAAGGCCAATTCGTTTTTGCATAGAATTGACTGCGGGAATCATTAAAATCCTGATAATGTTGATGAGAATCACGAAATACGTTGATTCCTTCAATGTAGTTCCACTGACGCAAGATGCTGTTTACGGGAAAATTTTCACATGTTAAAATCTGCTCAATCCGGGAAAATACTGCATTGGACTGATCTGAAACAGAGGCAGAAATATCCGGAGGAAGAATACCTCCGGTAACAAGTTCGCGGCAGATTCCATTTTCCAAAACTACATAGTTTTCACCAGGACTTACGTGAACTTTTTCTATCTCTTCAACGAAGACAACCTCTGCGTTCAACATGCCTATAAACGGTTTTTGAGCAACGTAGCTTATCAGTGGCGGTCTGTCAGGAAAGTATGCTTTTGTATAGCTGCGCAACTGATGAAACTGATGAAGATACTCTTCATTATTTTGAGGTATACCAAAATATACGATCTTAATTACATTACTTTTCCTGCCAATCTGCATGAGCAGGGATTGACACATCTGCTCAAATGCAGATTTTTCGGTAGTATATACAGAATAACTTTTAATTATCATAATCGTATACTCTAATTCCTATCATAACGAATTGACATACTCAGCCAGTTCTTCGATTTCCCGCTCGGAAATCTTTTCTTTTATACCATGATGGAATGTTGAAAAAATTTCTTTTATCGTGGCAGCCCTTCCATCAAAGAGATAGGGGGCTGTACGCCAGACTTCGAGTAGGGTTGGGGTATCCCAACCTGCTTCAAATTCAATATGATCGCCTATGTGATGCATCTTCATATCGGTATGATATTGACCGCTGTGACATCCATTACATTGCAGATTTTCAAAAATTTTACGTCCTTTTTTTGCTTTTTCCGATAAGGCTCCATCACTCAGGAACGGACTTGGAATCGGATGCAGAGACTTCAGGTAAGCATCAACACTCTCTGCAAGTTCTGGCGCTACTTCAAGAAACTGAATAAATTTAAAGCCGGCACGAACGGCAACATCGGCTGAAGCACGTATCCCTGAAATCATGTTCGGTGGGGTCATATGTGAATAAAGCAGGCTCTTACAGTTTTTAGGGTTACCGATCCCATCATTCATTAAGTCCCAGTTCATGCCATCCGTTCTGGCATCAGGGTGGCATCCGTTACACGATTGCCAGTTCTGATAACAATATGAAGCATCATTGAATACTTTTTCCCCCAGGTCTTCTGCGCTCTCTTTACGTTGAGGATTATAGGCGATTGTTGAAATGGTTTCTGTGGCAATATCCACAATATTCAGCGTGTCAGAAAAGTATGTCGGGATGTATAGTTTTCCTCCTGATAATGAAATATTTCGCGGGCCGTTACCTGTTAGCTGCAAACGTTTGCGGATACCATACATGAAACGCAAATCATACGACAAACTTGTTTTATTAGGGTATTTTTCAAAGCGTTCGCGCATACTTTTCAGGTCGACAATACTTACATCATGTGTTCCTGAATGAGAAATACAGAGTTTATCCTCAGTACAGGTAATACCCCATATTCCGGCCGCTCCCCGGTCAGGTTCGTCTAAAAGCAACGACCCTGCAAAACTCAATGTTGGCACATCAATAACGCTTACCGCACTGGTATTCATCCACCCCTGGTTCAACTGAGAGGTGGGTACCTGAAAACGGCCCAGATTGTGAGTAACAAAAACATAACGTCCATCGGTAGAGATACAGATCCCGCGCAGCGCGTTACTGCCATTCTCTATTCTTATGCTTTTAACAACGTTAAAATCAGAAATGCCGATAACCGAGACCTCCGCAGCAACATAATCTACATCAGCCCGTTGTGCAGGCAAGGCATTGTTGACAAACAAATATTTTCCATCAGGAGTTAAAACGCCGGTGGTAGGTTCACGCAGTACCTTTACCTGACGCAATACTTTACCAGACAAAGCGTCGACTTCACTAACGGTTGTCTTGAATTGATTAAAGACATAAATACGTGAGCCATCTTTATTTATTATCGGGGATCTTGCCCCCATTCCGGTTTCTGTCTTAAACCCAACTTTCCCGGTACCCATGTCGATTGATGTTAGCCAACCAT
>JBDKTZ010000475.1:0-9859 GCA_039679975.1 Prolixibacteraceae bacterium | reverse complement strand
GTACATACCCGACTTGACGGAAGCCCGTTCATAATTCGTTGGCTCGAAATCACTAACCTGAACAAGTCGGCAGTTGCCATTACCGAAGTCGCTCCTTTGTCAGGGATGCTTTGGAACCACCGGTATACTGAACATCTGCCGAAAGAATTTTTAACGCCATTTAAGGTTGCCTATAACCATTCCTTTGAATGGGGACATGAAGGTGATTTTTACTTTCAGGATCTTGATAGCGGTCTTACACTGATCGATGGCGGGAAAAAAGGACGGAGCGGATGGGGACGTCCTGCTTTCTGGGCCAGGAACCGTTGTAATGGTCAAACTTTTGTGTGCGAACTCGCATGGGGAGGTAATTACGAGTTCTCTTTCGATTCCCGCCTTTCCGGCCAGGCAAATGCTTCGTTGTTTTTTAAAATGGGTTTAAGTGGCTACGATGAGGCTTTGCGGGTTCTCGATCCCGGTGAAACAATATCCACTCCCTCGGTACATATGGCGCTTTTTCAGGATGATGACGATGCTATTGTTCAGTACACACACGATCATGTGCGGAATGTGGTGATGCCTGAACAAATTTCCGGCCGTCAGGTCGAGATTGAGGCCAATCACCGGGGATATCTCTGTGACCGTGAAAATGTTCCGGATATGATTAAGGATATTGATGTGACTGCATCGGTTGGCGCAGAAATGTATGTGGTCGATGCAGGCTGGTATGGAAAGGAACCGAATCGGTGGGGGAACAACGTAGGCGATTGGCATGACGGAAAATGGATGGAACGGGGTGGTGGAATGAAGGCCGTTTCTGATTATGTCCATAAAAAAGACATGAAATTTGGCCTTTGGGTCGAAATTGAGGCTGCAGGCGCAAACAGCGACCTGAAACGTAAACATCCGGAATGGCTTTTTAAGCGTAACGGAGAACCTATCGCAGGCGGTCGGGCACTCGATATTACAAACCCGGAGGTGAAACGTTTTGAACAGAAAACGCTTGAACGGCTGATTCGTGATTTGAAACTCGATATGTACAGAATCGACCATAACCATTGTCTTTCTCCTTCCGGAAATCGGATATACAAAGGGTTTATCGAAGATCTTACCTGGCGGTATTATGAAAACCTGTACGACATGATTGATACCCTGAGAGCTGAGTTTCCCCACGTTGTATTCCAGAACTGCGCGGGAGGAGGAGGTCGTCTTGACTGGGGTACCATGTCCCGTTTTCACAATGCGGAATTATCTGACCACATGCGGCTGCCCCGGGGCATCAAACTTTTGAATGGCGTATCCATGTCGTTGCCGCCCGAGATCCTCATGCGAGCCTTCGGAACTGAGGCCGGGGAACAAATGCTTGACGGGGACGTAGACACTCAGTTACGCCATAACTTCTGCCGGATGATTTTCCGGGGTATTTCGCCCTCTCTTGAAGACCTTTCTCCTTATTTGAAAGAACGGGTGCAGAATTATGTGAGGATCTACAAAGAAGTTATTCGCCCTGTCATGATCGGAGGCAACGTATTTCATCATACACCCATGTTACCGGTCATGGAGTCTGCTCCATGGTGCGTGCTGGAATATGCAACGCAAAACCGGGCAACATCGGTAACTGCAGTGTTCCGAACCAGCAGCGCCTGTTTGGGAGTTGATCCTGACGAATATGTCGTTTATCCGCGGGGGATTGATCCTGCCGGTAATTATCGGGTGCAACTCGACAGTGGAGGCCTTGATTATATTGTCGCCGGGGAGATCCTAAAGCGGGAAGGAATTAAAATCCGTCTTGAACAACCACTAACCAGTGAATTGATTATCTTAGACCGTACTCCTCATTGAATTGGTATGCGGTATATAAAACTTATCTTTTTTACAACATTTCTGGTTTGTGTTCACTCTTTCAATCAGCTATGTCAGGCAGACACAATCGCAAGGCAGATATCAGTAAAATGGCACAACAGCGTGCCAGCAGGAAGTATCAACGTATTAAACGGAAAATTTGACAAGGCAACTGTTGTTGGTAAAGGCCAGATAAAGGAAAATCTCTTTAAATTTTCATCCACGGGAGATGCGCAGATTGACATTTCTGTTACAGAAGCAAACATAAACCCGGGAAGTGGGGCAACTATAATCAGTATCCTTACAGACAGTAACCCTTTTTCTTTTTTTCTCAGGGATGTAAATCGTGTTTATCCGATTTACATCCCTGACTGTAATGTTGTTGTAACGGAATCCGGTGATTTGCGCTCTTTCGTTCAGATTGAGAAAGAAATTAAGAATCGTAACCTAAAGAGCAGATTACAGCAAATAGAAAATGAACCCGAAGAGTCTTTTGACTCAGCTGCAGAGCATACCAGAAACCAATCTTGTCCAACCTGGCTTGGATTGAGCAGAGACATGCGGATATTCGAACTAATCGATAACAAAACGAGCCCGGGTGGCGAAATGAATATTATAAGGCCTAAAAATTCGTCATCACCGGTTAATCTGCCAGAATTAAACAACGGCTCTATCGAATTTGGATACATGGCAGGACGTGGCCAGGGCATTGAGATAAGTACTACAAGGCGGTTAGAAGATGGTACGCTGCCTATTCTTCATACCACATTGATTGATGGGGACATTGAATACCGGTCAACAGCGTTTGTTTCGTTAGAAAAATCTCCTTTGACGGACAAGACTGCCATTGGTACTGACTATCTCGTAACCGGCAAATTCAGCGGGGGATTCATGTTCACAAAGGAACAGGAGGAATTAGTAAAGCCAAGGCTGGAGGAAGAACAAAATAAAACCGAAGAAACTGTTTTGTATTACCGAACCGAAGCAATTAATAACTCATCCGTGCCCCGGTATGCATGGTTTAAAACGGTGAGACCAGGTGCAGGATGGTGGATGAAGATCAACTATTCATTTAACGGGGAAACCGGATTTTCGTCCTTTTCGTCCGGCAGGGTCTTTGGGATATCAAGCCTTAATGGAAGACCTCTGCACGATGAAGAAATTGCCGTATTGTTAAAGCCAAATGAAAAAGCCCTGTTTGAGTTTTACATTCCGCACTCCCCTGTATCGAATGAGAGAGCTTTGGAATTGTCAAGACAATCATTTGATTCAAGGTTAGAAGAATGCAAGAAGTTTTGGGAGAATAAATTAAAACATGCGGCGCAGATAAACGTACCGGAGAAAAGAATTAATGAGATGATCCGGGCAGGACTATTGCACCTGGATCTGATCACATACGGTATTGAACCGAATGATATCCTCGCTCCTGCGGTCGGCGTATATTCTCCAATCGGCACTGAAAGCTCACCTATCATTCAGTTTTATAATTCGATGGGGTTACCTGACATTGCCCGGAGGTCATTGATGTTCTTCCTGGATACACAGCATGATGACGGGCTGATCATGAACTACTATGGATACATGGTGGAAACCGGTGCTGCATTGTGGAGCATGGGAGAATATTATCGCTATACGAAAGACACGGAATGGGTAAAACAAGTAGAGTCAAAACTATTAAAAGCATCCGACTTTTTGCTCCAATGGAGAGATAAAAACAAGAAAGAAGAATTGCATGGAAAAGGTTACGGGATGATCGATGGCAAAGTCGCCGACCCGGACGATCAATTTCATCAATATATGCTCAATGCATATGCTTATTTGGGAATAAGCCGTGTTGCTGAGATGTTAAGCGGCATAAATGATGAACAATCAAAAAGATTGGAAAGGGAAGCGGAAGCATGGAAGCAGGATATCCGCGTATCATTAATGCATAACCTGTCCAATTCTCCGGTGGTACCTCTTGGCGATGGCAGATGGTGCCGGACAGTGCCTCCCTGGGCCGAGGCACCCGGTCTAAGAGGACTGCATATTATTCCTGAAACTTTTTTTTCACACGGTACGGTAGAAGTCCCGGACGTATTGTTAGGCCCGTTATACCTTGTGTTTTGCGAAGTACTGGATCCGGAAGAACAGCTATCTAAAATGATGCTGGATTATCACAACGAATTGTTTTATCAACGCAACGCCGCATTTAGTCAGCCGTATTACAGCCGGCATAACTGGCTTCAGCTCAAATTGGGCATGGTAAAGCCATTTCTGAAAACCTACTACAATACTTTTTCGGCGGTTTCCGACCGTGAAACCTATACATTTTGGGAACATGTCTTTCAAGTTAGTGCGCATAAAACTCATGAAGAAGGATGGTTTCTGATGGAAACAAGATGGATGTTATATCTCGAAGAAGGTAAAACCTTAAGGCTATTGTCGGGAATTCCACGCCAATGGCTTGAAAACGGTAAAAAAATAGAACTCAAAAATGTAGCCAGCTATTTCGGCCCGGTTTCTCTCGTGGTCAGTTCAAATATTGACAAAGGTTTTATTGAAGCGAAGGTGGAATGTAAGACAGAGCGCAGGCCACAGCAGGTCATGCTGAGAATGCCACACCCCGATGGTAAAAAGCCGGTGAGAGTTACCGGAGGAACGTATGATGAAAAAACGGAGACCATAGAAATTAAATCTTTTACAGGGACTTCGAATATAAAACTGGAATTTTAAATGAAAACATCAAATCACGATTCATATGAATAAGACATTAGTATTTCGAATTGCCGTGGGAATTTTAATCCATTTCATTTTAGTTGAAACGGGATTTTCTCAAAGCTCACCTGAAAACAACATCAGGTTATACAACCACGCGATGAATCCCCGGCAGCATCCCGATGATTCCCGACGTTCAGTAAAACCACCCGATGCCGGTCTGTTTGGAAATCAGGTTCAGTTTATTTCATTACGTGGATTCGATGACAATTACAGAAGCACAATCGATAAATACACGGCCGAATATAATCTGGGGAATATACTCTGGCCGGTATATACGTTACTTTACCGCGATGATTTTAAAGATATTATTGCCGAAATAAAACGAAGAAATCTTTTCCTGTTTGATATCTGGGGATATGTTCCCGGCTCAGGGCCGGGAACTGCCGGTCAAAAGGATGAATCGGGCCAGGCTTCTGCTGATCCGTATTTCTGGCAACAATTTGTGGTTCCCTCATCAACATTCAGTTATCTGGAAAAAGAACTGGGACCGCGCTGGTTGGGGATGGACAACGGAGAACAGGATGGTCGTTATATCGGGGGATTTGCAGATCAAATAAGTGTAACCGGAAGTAACAGAGAGAAACAGTATCTCAACTTTCAAAATCATTTTCAGGGGTTTGGTGACCGCCTGGGAAATAAAATGGCAACCCTTGTTTCACTCAATTTCGGTCATTATTTTCTGAAGGAGGGGATCTATACGATGATTGGCGCGGAAACCGCACAGGCGTTGCCGAACTCTCAGGTGTATTATTCATTTATCCGCGGCGCAGGTAAACAATACGGGGTTCCCTGGTTTGGAAATGCATCGGTGTGGAACCGCTGGGGAGCCAAAACCTACGACGGTACAGTGAGTATGGACGGGACAATGGGAGAAACTAAAGGAACAAGCCTCAGCCTGCTAAAACGCTTGATGGTTAACCATATCATGTATAATTGCGTCGCTGCAGGATTCGAATCCGGACTTCTGGATAAAAAAGGAAATCTCAGCCCGATAGGGAAAATACAGCAATCGGCACACCAATGGGTGCAGAAATATGGAAATCCGGGAACCATGTACACTCCGGCAGCAATCATGTGTGATTTTTTCTCAGGTTGGTCCTTCCCCCGCCACCTCTATACCAGTCATGTCTTCCGGGTATGGGGAAATCTTCCTTACAATGAGGGAGATTATCTGACCGACGGATTGTTAGCCATGCTATACCCCGAATACCGGGATGCTTCCTATTTTCACGACGAGACCGGCTTTGTCTCTTCGACGCCATACGGAGATATTGCCGATTGTATTTTAAGTGATGCCCCTCTCTGGCTATTGAAACAATATCCGGTACTGGTCGTTGGAGGAAAACTGACAGGCGGACACGAAATAAAAGACAAACTCGAAGAATATGTTCGCGCAGGCGGACACCTGATAATCACTGCAGGAAGCCTGGAGAACATGCCTGACGGCTTATTGGCAGTAAAAACCGGACCAAAGGAGTTTTCTCTTGATCGGGGAACTGTTGTGGCACTTAAAGATAAAGATAGTACACTCTCTGAAGAATCAGCATTTACGATTAAAGAAATCGTTTCAACAGCCGACGCAACTATTCTTGCATCCTGCCCCAAAGGAGCACTGGCGATGGAATACGTTGCCGGATCAGGAAAGATGACCGTGTTTGCTTCTGTGTTTGGTGTTGGATCCGATCCGGGCTCTTTCGTTGAATCGCAAACCGACAAAAGATTTGATTCTCCCTATCCATTGCTCAAACACGTGAGCCGGGTAATGGACCAGATCTTCAGCTCCGCTGAAATTTTTAATGCCGGCGAAGGATTAAGCTTAATTACCTGCAGCAAAAACAAGAATGATTATACCGTAGCCGTCAGTAATAATACATGGCGGGGAAAATCGTTTATGCTTACTTCCAATTCAGGGAAAATTGTTTCTGTTGAAGAGATGCCGCTGGAATGCGGGGAAAGAAAAGCTGTCGGATTTGTTCCGGAAGCAGTTTCCGGAGATTTGGGAAAGAACAGTAAAAAGACGATTGCAGGTGGAGATATCAGGATTTTTTCAGTCAAATTGGGAACAAATGTAATTGACGAAAAACCTGAGGTACTGCCGGCTCCCAATCCTGCAAAAAGAGGGCTTACTCTTCGCGATATTGTTTCTGTGAAAGAAGAGATCCTTTTGCGCCCTACCTTTTTCCAGCATTTTGACCGGGTGGCTATTGACTGGAAATATTTAGCGCAAAAGGAAGAGTGTGTGCTGCAGAAAGAGTCGGGGTGGATCAACCGTCAGGGACTTAAACTGATCGTTGATTTTTCATCAGGAATCAATCTTTTCCCCGATTTGCGGTTGATTAACAACCATCCGGAGTATGCCGGAAACCGGAAGACCATTTCATCGGTGATGAAAAAGATGAAGGTGATGGGGGCCGGTGACATGATCCTGTCTGTTCACAGGATGGTGGAGAATAATCTATCTGAGGAGCAGTTTATTGAAATGGTGCACATGTCCCTTCGTGATATATGCCGGGAGGCTGCGGAAAATGATATTAATGTGCATATTAAGAGTGTACCGGGAAGTCCGTTTAAATGGATCGGGCAGCTTTCTGATCTGGTGACAACGATAAACGAACCCAATCTTTATATTGCGCCTTCAACAGCGATGATCCTGAGCAGTCCGGACGAATATAACGGCGCCTTGAAATCATTGAAAAACGGAAAATCCGGCCTTTGCTTTGTGAGTGCCTGTGAAATGGATAATTTTGGAAAAATATGGAATGCCAACTGTCCGGTTCATCGTTATTCCGATCAGAAAGCAGTAAAGGTTTTGCTTGATGCCATGCCTGAAAGTGTCCTGATCCTTGACGGAATATACCCGGACAAAGACGAAGAATACCTGGATGCGAAAGTAATAAACGCTTTATGAGGAAATATATTTACAGGAAAACCAGTATGTCCAAAGTGCAGAGCTTAACGGGAAGCCGTATAAAAGATGCTATATCGACTATGGAGACATCGCCCCATAAAATAAACTTCTTATCATGAATAAAAATCAAATGCTAAAAGGATTGACCCGTCGCGATGCTTTAAAACTTGGCGCGGGAGCAGTTGTTGGCGTAGCGGCATTTGGTCGGGTTAGTGCGCTGGCGTCTGAAACAATTCCTTCAATGAATCAGAACCAAAACATTCAAAATTTTGGCTTTTTACCGGAAAGAGGAGAATTAAAGGTTGATTTCTCATACGCCTTTTCGACTCCGCACCGGATTACAATAGGACGACCGGATGCAAGCGACCGGACATTGATGGACCTTGAACCAGATGGTTTGAAAATGTCGTGGACGTATGATAACCTGACAATGGCAAACTATCCTCCTTTAGCTTTCCGTACACCAAAAACATTGTGGGATATTAGAATCAAGCCGGAGATTGATGGAAAACCATTAGCCAAAAGCCGTTGGAACAGATTCGATGCAGTTTTGCCAGGGCTGGAAAACACTTATGAAGACACTTCCGGTTCTGTGCGATTGAAAGCTTTAAGTGGAATGACTGCTGCTTTGGTTCGCATCGAAATTGCCAACACCGATATTAATTCACATCAATATGTGATTCGCTGCGATTGTAACTGGGGAATGAACCCGGCCTGGGTGGATCCGATCTGGAATTTGGGAGACAATCTCCAGGCCGGATGGAACGACCGTGCAGATCGCGTTTTGGTCCTCGGTTTGGGTGCCGATGCTTATTCTCTTAGGGACGACCATATTCCTCCCGGTGCCCAAAATATGATCCTTGTTTGGAATTTAAAACCAGGTGAAAAAAGTCAAGGTTGGATCGTTCGTCCATATTCAGGGTATGAGGCAGACCTGGCTATCCTACGCAAAAATGACTGGGCATTGGAAATGGAGCAAGGCAAAAAAGAGTGGAACAATCTTTTGAAAAGGGCTTCCAAGCCAATTATTCCTGATGAAGGTATTACGAACGCTTATCAAGCATGTCTCGCCGATCTTTTTATCATGCGCGAACCGCTTGGCGAAGGCCGTATTGTTGGTGTGCCGGGCACAGAAGGCTATCGAGCGGGAAACTCAGGTGAACCGCTTATAGTTGCTGTGGCACTGGATCAGAATGGTCTCCACGACGAATCATTGGCCGAATCTTCCACTTCGGTCAACGTACAGGAACCTGATGGGTGTTGGGCCGATAAAGGTGGTTGGTGCCACCTCTTTTGGGCCGCTTCAGGTTTTAAGTCACGGGCCATTATGGAACATTATCGAATAACGGGTGATAAAAAGTATTTAGCAAAAGTCTATCCACGGATGATAGCCAGTTCAAGATGGCAGGAACGTCAGCGGGCCCGGATGCGCATTGGTAATAATAATCATTCCCTTACATATGGCCTTATGCCACGAGGTTTTGGGGATTGCGGACTCAAAAACGACGAAGACAATTACGGTGTTTTCTTCCCGCATAACATCTGGTCTGTATATGCTGACCGGTGTTCGCTTGAAGCTGCTGAAATTCTCGGGAAAACCCGAGACATTGCTGAATTGAAAAAAATCTATGAAACAGCTTATAACGATCTGCTTATAGCCCTCGATCGAGGTGCGATCAAAGAAAAAGACTACCGTTGGATTCCCGGTGTACCCGGTAAAACATCAGGAAGTTGCTGGGGAACGCTCAATATATTATCACCATGCGAATTGTTATCTCCTGACCACGAATTGGTAACCGGAACCCTGCGGAAAATAGAATCCAACATGAGCAAAGGCGGGCAACCGATTCACACGGGTTGGATGGCCGACGGTGCATGGGTAGCCATTACGCTGGACAACATTGCTGAGGCACACCTGTCCCGTGGAAATGGCGATACGGCTGTCCGGTATCTTTATTCAACCCTCAATCATGGTACCCCCTTTTATACATGGTGTGAAGAGAGGGGGCAAGAACCGGGGACTACCAAAACGTCAGGAGACCTGCAGCATCTCTGGACTCCGGTTGCCGTAGTCCGTTTTATTCGTGATATGATGGTGATGGAAAATGGAGACGGATTGAACCTTGCCCTGGGAACAGCCAGAGAATGGCTCGCTTCAGGTGAAAAAATCGGTATTTCCGGAGCCTGCACCCACTTTGGCAAAGTTTCGTACCACATGCAATATGATTCAACCAAATCAAAAGTGACGGGAGAAATATGCTTTGATGAACACACGTCGGCGGCATGGGCTAATTTGTATATCCGTTTACCTGAAGGATTGAACGTTAAATCCGTTGATCCCGGATCGAAAGCCGTGATTTTACCCGACGG
>JBDKTZ010000537.1:0-5444 GCA_039679975.1 Prolixibacteraceae bacterium | reverse complement strand
GCCAATTACGGTGACTTGTTTGACGGGACGCACGAAAATACGTCAGAATCGTTGTTTGAGATTCAATTTATGCCGACCGTGGCGGGCAATTGGGGCGTTCAGTTATTTCTTCCTCCGTCGCTTACGCAGGATGGCTGGAAAAAATTCAATACGCCCTCTAAAGAACTCATCGAAGCGTATGAAGAGGAGGGGGATCAGCTTCGCAAAAACGCCAACGTACTGTTCGAAGATGTAAGCGGAAAGTATTCAGATGATGTTTGGGGAACAAATATGCCCTTTTCTTACAAGCTGAAGCAAGCCAACGGTTGGAACAGTGGTAATAATATTGTTTATCTGAGGCTGGCCGATATCATTTTATTAAAAGCCGAGGCGCTGAATGAACAGAGTGATTTGAACGGGGCTGCAACTGAACTGAATAAGATCAGGGCAAGAGTTAATCTGGATCCAAAGAATCCGGCGACACAGACGGAGATGCGCCTGGCCATCGAAAAGGAACGGATGCTGGAGCTCGCGCTGGAAGGTCACCGCTGGTTTGACCTTAAACGTACGGGACGCGCTTTAAACGTGATGAAGGCAGCAGGAACCAGAAAACCAAATCAAACCTATTCTTATATTGATCAGAATGATCTGCTGTGGCCAATACCACAATCAGAAATTGATAAGAATCCGGCGTTGGCTCAAAATCCCGGGTATTGAAATGAGGCGCAAGTGGTGAGTAATGAGTCGTGAGTAAAGCCTTTTGTCTCGTGACTCACTACTTGCTACTCGCGACTATTAATCCATGTAGTTATGAAGCAAACCTTTTTTACAATCGTTCTTCTTTTCATGATTGGCGGGTATTTCTTCGCCTGCAAATCAGATGGCTCCGCTGACGAGTCGGGTCAGGTTGAGGTCTGGCTCACCAAAGCCGACGGGACGGTCAAGTTTCAAAAGCAACAGGAATCTCCGGAATTCGGGGAGGCACAGCCTAAGGGTGTTGTTATCGAGGTGGATACGGCGACGGCATACCAGTCGATGGATGGCTTTGGCTATACCCTGACCGGTGGCAGCGCTGCACTGATCCATCAGATGGAGCCGCAGGCAAGACAAAACCTGTTGCAGGAGCTGTTTTCGACAGAAGGTAACGGCATCGGAGTCAGTTACCTCCGGGTCAGTATCGGAGCCTCTGACCTGAGCGATCACGTGTTTTCGTATTGCGATGTGCCGGCCGGGCAAACAGATCCGGAGCTGAAGAATTTTGACCTTGGTCCCGATAAGGAGCACCTGATCCCTCTGCTGAAGGAGATCCTGGCTATCTCCCCTGATCTGAAGATACTGGGTTCACCCTGGTCGCCGCCGGTGTGGATGAAAACCAACCAAAAATCGGTTGGGGGAAGCCTGAAGCCGGAGTTTTACCCTGCCTACGCGCAGTACTTCGTAAAGTATATTCAGGCTATGGAGGCAGAAGGGATCCCGGTCGACGCCATCACCGTTCAGAATGAACCGCTTCATCCGGGAAACAACCCGAGTTTACTGATGCCGGCTGCCGACCAGGCTGAATTTGTCAAAAAACATCTCGGACCGGCTTTCGAAGCGGCAGGGGTCGATACAAAGATCATCATTTATGATCACAATGCCGACCGCATCGATTATCCGACCGAAATCCTGAGTGATTCCGAAGCGGCGCAGTATGTAGACGGTACGGCTTTTCACCTTTACGGCGGCAAAATTGAGGATCTGTCGCAGTTGCATAACATGTTCCCTGACAAAAATCTGTACTTTACCGAACAGTGGGTCGGGGCTCCCGGCGATTTTGCGTCTAATCTGACCTGGCATGTAAAAAATCTGATTATCGGTGCCAGCCGCAATTGGTGTAAAACCGTGCTGGAATGGAATCTGGCTTCTGATCCCAATCAGGACCCCCATACCGAAGGCGGATGTACAGAATGTCTCGGTGCCGTTACCATCGCCGGAAACCAGGCACAAAAAAACGTGGCCTGGTATATTATCGCCCATGCCTCTAAATTTGTTCGCCCGGGTTCGGTGCGTGCAGCCACGAACATGCCTGACGGATTACCGAATGTGGGCTTTAAGACTCCCGATGGAAAGAAGGTGTTGATCGTGCAGAATGAATCGGAGACGGAAAAGGAGGTGGCCATTCGCGTGGGAGAAAGAAATTTTCAAACTCGCCTGCCCGCTCAGACTGTGGCTACTTATGTCTGGTCGCGTTAAGACGCGTCAACCTATGATGAACGGCTCAGGTGAAAACCATCGGAGCCGTTCCTTGCAACAAGCGGGCTCAGCACTCCTGCTTATTGGCTGTGGCAATGATTACTTTGATTCCCAAATCGGTCAGGTTCTGATAGTGACTTTCGGGTATCTTGTTGTCCGTGATCAACGTGTGTATTTTCGACAAAGGGGCAAAATTGACGATCCCTGTCCGGTCAAATTTGCCGGAATCGACCAGTATAATGTTTTCCCTGGCGTACGACATGATCATTTTTGCGATCTGCCCTTCTTCCAGATTGGAGGTAAATAGTCCTTCGGAGTTAATCCCGTCGGCGCTGACAAAATATCTATCGGCCCTGTACATCCGGAAATTTTCAACTGCCGTAACACCAACCAGTGAAAATGATTTATGACGGAATACACCGCCCGGAACGATTATTTTCAAATTCTTCGATTCCGATAATTTGACCGCGATATCCAATGCGTTGGTAATGATGGTCAGCTCTTTAAAGCTTTTAAGCAGACGGGCGAGCTGCATCAGTGTTGTGCCGGAATCGATGATGATTGTATCGCCTTCTTTTATAAGCGAAGCGGCAGCCGCGGCAATCGATTTTTTTTGCGCAAGGTTCAGGATTTTCCGCGCTTCGACCGACAAATCATCGCCTACTTTGACCATCATCATGGCTCCTCCGCGGGATCGGATCAACAAATTTTTCTTTTCCAGGTATCTTAGGTCCTTTCGTATGGTGACTTCACTAACTCCAAGCTTTCTGTTTAATTCAGGGATATAGATCTGCTTGTTTTGTCTGAGCTCTTCCAATATAATTCTTCGTCTTTCGACTGTTGACATACTTTGATCTTTGACCATGTCTTATTATTTAAACATTTGACGATAATAGTTAAAATCTGAACGGAACTCCATGCACCACATCACAGCAATTCCAAATATTAATAATATAAAAGAACCGAAGTGAAACTTGTTCAGTTTGATCAAGTGGCTGTCAAAAAGTTTATTATTTAACTTAGAGCTAAAATAGTGAATTTATATTAAAACGTAATGAAACTATGAAATTTTTACTATCGGAATGATTTGAAACTAAAAAATTTGATTTAAATTTGATGGGACGTCAGATATTCAATCAATAAAACAGAACAGATATGCGAAAAATGATTTTCAAACAAATGATGGCCGGGTTGCTTTTGCTGGTGCTGGTCAATCCGGCAAGTGCTGAACCGGTTTCAAAGCAGAAAGAAAGTAAAAGTGACCAAAATGAATGGCGCGAGCTTTTTAATGGCAGGGACCTTACGGGATGGAAACATGTTGGACCCGGAGCAATGGTTGTTGAAGATGGCATGATCAGAGGGCAGGGCGGAATGGGTTTGCTCTATTGGACGGGTGAAAAGTTTGGTAACTGCACCATTCATGTCGAATTTAAAATGCAGGAAACCAACAGCAACGCGGGAGTTTTTATCCGGATCCCCATTGAACCCTATGAAGAGTGGATGCCTGTTTTTTATGGATATGAAGTTCAGATCGACAATCAACCTGAACTTTCGGGCGAGGATGATTATCACTACACGGGAGGACTTTATTCATTAACAAAGCCGCTTGCCAAACCAGGAAAACCCGGACCCGAATGGAACACGATGGACATTACTCTCGACGGTCTGCGAACGATTGTCTATGTGAATGGTGTGAAAGTAACCGATTATAAAGAGGGAGATCCCGTCCCGGAACGCAAATTTGATTTTGAACCCTTCCATGGTCCCCGACCGGAATACGGATATATCGGCTTGCAAAATCATGGTGATAAAGATGTTGTATTTTTCAGAAAGGTTGCAGTCAAGCCGCTGAAGGAATAGACACAAGAGAGAAGAGTCATGAGTAGCGAGAAATTAGTCGTAAGTAATTCGTCGTAAGTCCGGCTTCCAGTCACCATTCTTCGCTATGCCCTATGCGCTATGTTGCATGCCGGAACACCTTGTAACCCTACCACCTTGTCACCCTGTAACCCTCTTCCGGTTTCCGGTCTGCGTGTTCCGGTCTCCGCTGTTTTTTAGAAATTAATTTCAAACAATTCAATTCAATCGCAAATGAAGATTAACAATTCCAACCCAAATGAAATTTCGCGGAGAAAGTTTGTCGGAATGGCGGCCTCGGGCGCTGTTGCCGTGACTATTCTTCCGAGCTATACGGTTGCCGGACTTGGACATGTGGCTCCAAGCGACAAACTCTATATTGCTGCTATCGGATGCGGGGGCGAAGGTGCGGCCGATATTCATACCCTGATGAAAACACCGAAGAAAAACGCGGTGATCTCTCATTTATGCGATGTGGACGACCGGATGGCCGCAGACATGCGCAAAGAGTTTCCTAAAGCGCCGTTTTATTATGACTGGCGGGAATTGTTCGAAAAAGAAAGCAAAAATTTTGATGCTGTTACAGTTGCCATTCCCGATCATAATCATGCTGTTGTGGGCCTGGCTGCCATGCAGCTTAGGAAGCATTTATATCTGCAAAAGCCATTGTCACACGATATTTACGAAGCCCGCATCCTGACCGAAGCTTCCAAAAAATATAAAATCGTCACGCAGATGGGTGATCAGGGCGCCTCCTGTGAAGGCATGCGGACCTTACGTGAGTGGCTGGAAGCGGGGATACTGGGTGAGATCGAAAAGGTGTACTGCTGGACCGACCGGCCCGTATGGCCCCAGGGAATTCCCTGGCCAACTGCCCGTCCGGCTGTTCCAAAAGAACTGAAATGGGATCTTTGGCTGGGAACAGCAAAAGAAACCGGTTACATTGACAACCTGGTACCATTTAATTGGCGCGGATGGTGGGAGTTCGGTACCGGCGCCTTAGGTGACATGGGATGTCATATCATGGGGCCGCCGTTTAAGTTGCTTGAGCTGGGTTACCCGACCCAGGTTTCGGGTAGTGCCAGTACCGTATATAATGGTATTTTTTCAGAAGCTCAGTATCCGGAAAGCGGACCTGTCTCCAGTTCTGTCAAGTTCAGGTACAAATTAAAGAACGGCAAAAACCTCGACCTGTACTGGATGGACGGAGGCATTACTCCGGAACGTCCGGATGAATTAGAGGGAGAAGGTAACATGAACGAAATACTCGGCGATTTTACCGGACTGAATGATTATGAAGGCAGTACCCTCTTTATTGGCTCTAAGGCGAAAGCGGCGTGCGGCTGGGGTGGAAGAAGCCCTGTCCTTCTGCCTCT
>JBDKTZ010000361.1:0-5273 GCA_039679975.1 Prolixibacteraceae bacterium | reverse complement strand
GGGGAAACAATATGGTTCCGATGATCGGGGTTGCTCTCCAGCCTCAGCCCGGAGCGAATCACATCGAAATAGTAGACGAAGCTTTCCGCAGGATCGATCAGATCAAAAATGAAATCCCGCAGGACATCAAGCTCGATATCGCACTGGACACAACAGTCAGCATCCGCAAGGCCATCAGCGAAGTACAGGAAACCATCCTGATTGCCTTTGGGCTGGTGTTGCTGGTTGTTTTCTTTTTTCTCCGAAGCTGGCGCATCACCATGGTTCCTATTATTGTGATCCCGATTTCCCTCGTGGGGACCTTCTTCATCCTATACCTGGCCGGTTACTCCATCAATGTGCTCACCCTGCTGGGATTGGTGTTGGCTACCGGATTGGTGGTTGACGATGCCATCGTGGTCATGGAAAATATCTATTCCAAAGTTGAAAAAGGAATGAATCCGGTGCAGGCGGCATTTAAAGGTTCCCGGGAAGTTTTCTTCGCAGTGATCTCCACTTCAGTGAGCCTGATCTGCGTATTCCTGCCAATTTTTTTTCTGGAGGGACTGACGGGACGGTTATTCAGGGAATTTGCCATGGTCGTCGCCGGCTCCATCCTCCTTTCAACCTTCGTATCCTTATCACTTACCCCCATGATGAGCTCGATCGTACTGAAAAAGACAGTGCATCAGGGACGAATTATGGAAACTTTCAAAAATTTTGTGGACTACCTGATATCGGGTTATTCCCGTTCACTAAAAGCATTCATGCGAAACCGCTGGCTGGCTTTTCCCGTTATCGCGGTCATTGCCGGGCTGATCGTTTTCTTTGGCG
The DNA here is from genome assembly GCA_039679975.1 of Prolixibacteraceae bacterium. Lineage (GTDB taxonomy): Bacteria > Bacteroidota > Bacteroidia > Bacteroidales > Prolixibacteraceae > JBCFBK01. Next base: position 4,460 of record JBDKTZ010000361.1, on the reverse strand, counting down.
CCACGCTCCCGGAGGAACTGGCTCCGATGGAAGATAAGAGCCGGATTCGGATCACATCTACTGCACCCGAAGGAACTTCCTTTGATGCCATGGATGCCTATCAGCGCAAGCTTATGCTGCTGATGGATACACTCAGGGAAAAACAATTCATGATGGGGATTACTGCCTTTGGAGGAGGATCATCCTCATCAGTCAATTCCTCCTTTATCCGGCTAACCCTTTCTTCCCCTGCCGAACGGGAACGGAGCCAGATGGAAATATCCCGGCAGCTCAGCCAACTGGTAAAAAAATACAATTTTGCCCAGACATTGGTGATCCAGGAACCTACCATTTCGGCGGCGCGCGGGGGACGGAACAGCCTGCCTGTACAGTTTGTCATCCAGGCGCCCGATCTGGACCGTCTGAAAAAGGTGATCCCGGTGTTTCTGGAAAAAGCCGAGTCTGACCCGGCTTTTGAGGCGGTCACGATCGATTTGAAATTCAATAAACCGGAATATGCAGTCGAAATTTTACGGGATAAAGCGCTCGCTATGGGCGTTTCGGTCAGGGACATCGCCCGGATCATTCAATCGTACCTGGCAGAGCAACGGATCGGCTATTTTATTCGTGACGGAAAGCAGTACTATGTGATTGCAGCAGCCGGTAAAGCCGAGCGAAATGAGCCGCCCGACCTGACCAACCTGACGGTCCGCAACAATGCCGGACAGATGGTGACCCTCGATAACCTGGTACGGATGCAGTTCGACAGCCGGCCACCACAGTTACTCCGGTTTAACCGGTATGTGGCAGCTACGGTATCAGCAGCGCCTGCTGAAGGAAAAACCATAGGCGACGGCATCAATGCCATGAACCGTATTGCCGACGAAGTGCTCGATGAAAGTTTCAGTACAGCCCTCACCGGAAGCGCCTCCGATTTCGCCCAGAGTTCCGGAAATATCATGCTCGTTTTCATCCTCGCGCTTTTACTGGTTTACCTGACTCTGGCAGCCCAGTTCGAAAGCTTCCGGGATCCTTTCACGATCATGTTCACCGTACCTTTGGCTCTGTGCGGCGCATTACTGACACTGTATCTGCTTGGGCAAACACTGAACATTTTCAGCGAGATCGGTATCATTGTCCTCATCGGGATCGTGACGAAAAATGGCATATTGATCGTCGAGTTTGCTAACCAGAAAAGGGAGCAAGGTCTGTCCATCCATGAGGCTGTGGTCGAAGCAGCAATCCAGCGCTTCCGCCCTATCGTGATGACCAGTCTGGCTACCGTTCTGGGTGCCCTGCCCATCGCACTGGCCTTGGGTGAAGCGTCAACCAGCCGGATCCCGATGGGTATAGCAATCATTGGAGGGCTTATTTTCTCACTGATCCTGACGCTCTATATTATTCCCTCACTTTATACCTATATCTCGAATAAATCAAACCGGGCTTATGCTGAAGAAATCGATTAAAATAGTGATCCTTCTGTTGTTATTTCTGACCATCATCCAGGATGCCCCCGCTCAGGAAAAGATTGATCTCAGTACATTAATTGATCGGGTACTGACAGAAAACTATCAAGTGAAGATTGTACGGAATGAAGCGAAGCAGGCCGCCAACAATAATACCCTCGGGAATGCCGGATTTTTGCCTGCGCTTGACTTACAGGGAACCACCTCCCGGGCTGTTAATAACACGCGGCAGGAATTGTTTAACGGAACGACACGCGAAGGAGAAGATGCGCAAACAAAAGCATACAGCGGGTACATCGAAGCAAACTGGACTGTTTTTGACGGCTTCCGTATGTTCGCGATGCACGACAAACTCGGACTGCTGGAACAGGTCGGAACTATTGAAGCGCGGTACTTTATGGAGCAAACTATTGCCGATGTTTCAATTGCATATTACCAGCTCATTCAGGAGAATAACCTGCTTGGCAATCTTCGGAAAGCATTTGTGGTTTCCCGGTTCCGCTACGAACTGGAAGCCAAACGACGGCAAGTAGGCAGCGGTACCACACTGGAATACAACCTGGCACTGATGGATTACAATTCCGACAGCCTCGCAGTCATTGAACAGGAACAAGTGATTAAAAGTCTGCAAATTCAACTCAACAGATTGACCCGGCGCGATCCTGATGCCGTGCTCATCCCGACAGAAACAGAATTGATATCCAGGGGAATTGCCGATAAGGAAACATTAACCGACAAAGCCATCGTTGCCAATAAAGATATTAAGCTGGCTATGATCAGGGAACTGATTGCTGAAAAAAATATCCGGATCCAGCAGGCTTCCCGATATCCTCAGGTTGATGTTTACGGCCGCTATGCCTACTCCAGACAAAAAAATGATATTGGAGTTACGGAACTCAACAAGACATATGGACGGACATATGGATTAACGATAAGATTGAACCTGTTCGACGGCGGAAAATTAAATAAAATCATTGATAATGAAAAGCTTGCCGGAGAAAACAGCATACTGACCCGGCAAAATACCATTGAGCTGATCGCTTCGGAAGTGCTCGACCGCTATTATGAATATCAATCGCTCAAAAAACAGCAATCGATCGCAACCGAAAATATCAGGCTGGCCGAACGGTCACAAGAGATTGCAAGAACGCAGTTCGAGCATGGGGCCATCAACGGCTATGATTTCAGACAGACACAGCTTTCGGTGGTCGCCGCCAGGAACAAGCTTACGCAGATTAATTTCTCGATCCGTTCCCTGGAAATCGGGATCGACCGTCTTACCGGAAACCTTGATGACCTGCTTTAAACAGATGCATTCCGGATAAAATTAATGTTATCATCATTCAAAAATCTGCCGATCCCTGAGGCAAATTGGGATACCTGTCAATTAATTACTACCTTCGCGTCTTTATTTATCATCCCGGACGTTTGACTTTGTGTTTCCGGATGGGATTAAATTTTATTTATGCAATTTGAAGATTTGAAAGTTATTGCGCCAATCCTAAAGGCGCTCAAAGAAGAACAGTACACCGAACCAACACCCATACAGGAAAAAGCCATTCCCCTCATTCTGAACAGAAACGACGTTTTGGGCAGCGCTCAGACAGGCACCGGAAAAACAGCGGCATTTGCTGTTCCAATCCTGCAACACCTGTATCTTGACAAACAACAGCAAAACCACCCCCGCACCATTAAATCGCTCATTATAACGCCGACGCGCGAGCTGGCAATCCAGATCGGTGAGAGTTTTGACACTTACGGGAAATACACCGGAATTAGAAACACCGTAATTTTTGGAGGTGTAAAACAGGGTGCGCAAACCAATATCCTCAGAAGCGGCATCGATGTACTGATTGCCACACCCGGCCGACTGCTGGACCTGATGGATCAGGGGTATGTTCATCTTGACAATATTCGTTATTTCGTACTCGACGAAGCGGACCGGATGCTCGATATGGGATTCATCAATGAAATCCGCAAGATCATCGCAAAGCTGCCGTCGCAACGTCAGTCCTTGTTTTTTTCGGCAACCATGCCTGATACGATTGTTGCTCTGTCGTCAAAAATTCTGAAGAATCCCAAAAAGGTAGAAGTGAGTCCGGTATCATCCACTGCCGAAACAATAAAACAATATTTGTACTTTACCAATAAAGCAGATAAAAAAGATCTGATCATTCATATCCTGAAGGACAAATCGATCGATCCCGTACTCTTGTTTGCCCGAACCAAACATGGCGCCGACAAAATCGCCCGTCATCTGAAGAATGAAAATATTAAATCGGATGCCATTCATGGCGATAAGGCACAGAATCAACGTCAAAAGGCGCTTGATAAGTTCAAAAACCGCGAAATCCGCGTATTGGTAGCGACCGATATTGCTGCCAGAGGAATCGATATTGACAAACTCAAATATGTGATCAATTATGATATCCCGAATGTGGCCGAAACCTATGTTCACCGGATTGGCCGGTCGGGCCGGGCAGGCGATGAAGGAGTTGCCATCTCGATCTGCGAGCCGGAGGAAAATGTTTATATCAAAGACATTGAACGGCTGATCAATCAAAAGATCAACAGGGTTGCTGATAATCCTTTTCCACAAACCGACAAGCCGATGAACGACAGGGAGAAGAAAGAGTACGAAAAGGAAAAACAGAGGCGCAAACAGGAGTTCTTTGCGGCGAGAAAACAAGGGGAGTTAAGCCGAACCAGAACGTCGTCCTACAAACCTTATCAGGGGAAAAGCAGTACGCGGTAGGATCAATCCTTTATTTTTTTAATCGCTTCGTCCAAATTTCCCCGTCTCCCGGGGCGGAATCAGGATACGGGGTTGGCGGGATTCATACCATCTAACCGGCAAAAATCAGAAGATCAGATAAAAAACCAGGGCCTTTAATCGAGGCCCTGGTTTTTTACGAATGACTTCCTATTTTTTATCGGGAGTATGGTAAACTTTAAATGGTTCGAACAGACCATAATCACGGAACGAATAATCGGATGCCGACGGTAACCCTTCAG
>JBDKTZ010000058.1:0-12532 GCA_039679975.1 Prolixibacteraceae bacterium | reverse complement strand
GGGATTGAAAATTCCAATATCTTCAGGGTTTGTAATAAACAGACCAGCCGTTCGGTCAGACACCGCCTGTTTCAGTGCTTCAATATCAGGAAAGCCCTGTTCGTCATGAAAAATCGTGATGATTTTGTACCCTTTGACAGCAGCGGCAGCCGCGTCGGACGGATGGGAAAAAATCGTGGTGATGAGCTCGTTTCGGTGACTCTCTCCCCTTGATTCATGGTACTTCCGGATCATCGAAGCCATGACCAAAATAGCATGCGATCCGGAACTGGGTTGCAACGTAAAGCGGTCCATTCCTGATATCTCCTTTAGGAAACTCTCCATGCCATACATGATCTCAAGTGCCCCTTGCAGGGTCGATTCATCCTGATAAGGATGTATTTCTGTTGCTTTCGGGTTGCGCGCAATCACCTCATTGATCTTTGGACTGTACTTCATGGTACAAGTTCCCTGCCCCACATCCACGTTGAGGTCGGCTCCCAGATTTTGCTGGGACAGCCGCAAGAAATGTTTCAATACCCGCATTTGTCCCACTTCGGGAAGTGCCGGCGCTGACGGGCGAATCATGTTTTCCGGTAAGCCCGAAACTCCGTCGCCGACTTCCTCCCAAATCTCCGGCTCTGCTTCTGGAACCCAAATACCTCTTTCTCCTTCGGTACTTAGCTGAAAGATGATTTTTTCATCCCACTTTGCCTGGTGGAAATTCCGGAGCCGGCTATTCTTTTTTATTTCCATTTTTAATTCAGTTTTTCGTTTGGTAAATAACTCCTGTACTTGCCGGCATTAAGTCAATGCCTCGTCTAACGCGGCAATCAGAACATCAATATCGTCTTTCGAAAGCATTTCGGTCACGCAATAAAGGGCACAGTCTTTTAGTACAGGAAAATCATCTTGCAATGCTTTTCCCCCAAATATTTTCTTCTTTAGCAGGATCTGGTTAATCTCGCTCACTGTTTTACCCGTTCCGGAGAAATCAACCACAAACTCTTTAAAGTGGGCAGACTGAAAACGAACGGATATTCCTGGTATTTGTTCCAGTTTTTTAATGGTGTAGCCGGCTTTCTGCAGAAGATGTTGACCCAGTTCGTACATTCCCTTTGGTCCCATTAACGACAGGTAAACAGCGGCCGATATTCCATAAAGCGCAGCCGCCGTCCCTATGAACTCTTTGCCTCTCTCCCGAACCCCGAAAGAGGTGCGGTCGTATGCCACATCACCAAATCCCCATTCGCCTTCCACGGAGGTTTTGCATATTCCGAACAGACGCGATGGAAATTCCATCACGTATTTTTCTTCATCGCGGGTAGCGATAAATCCACCCAACGCCCCGCCCATGTATAAGTGATTCCCCAATCCTTGAATGTCGCCGCAAACAATGTCTGCTCCGTAACCGGAAGGAGGAGTCAATACACCTAGAGAAACCGGATCAGTACCTACGACAACGACTCCTCCCTGTCGATGAATCATGTCGGCAATCAGTTTCCCATGATCCTGAATCACACCGAAGTAGGTTGGGTTCTCAAAATAAACCCCTGCGATACCATGCTGTATTTTCAGTTTCAGATCGTCCACGTCCAGTTTCCCAGTGATAGGATCGTGTTTTACCTCTGTGATCTTCATGACCGGCTCGCAATAATTTTTCAGTATTTTCATGCGGTCGGGGGAAATGGCTTCCGAAACAATCATTTCGTCCTTTTTGGTAATCCTCCCCGCCATGCGGATTGAAGTACTTGCGGCCTGTCCCCAATCGTACGTTGGTACGTTCACCACATCCATATCCAATAATTCTGCCATCAGACTTTCATACTCGAAAAGCGCTTGAAAACGACCATGGTCTTCGTAGGGTTCACCTGCATAGGCGGTCAAAAATTCGGCACGTTCCACGATCTCATCGCATATCGCCGGAATATAGTGTCGCGCAGCGCCACCCCCAAGAAAGCTGATATTCTCTTCACAGGAGCTGTTTTTCGCAAGTATCCTGTTGATTTCGCGTTTCAGTTCCTGCTCCGGGACAATTGCCCAGGGAATATTCATTTCACCTTGAAAACGCAGGCGGTTTGGTATATCTTCGTAAAGCTCATCAATGTCCTTTATGCCAATCTCTTTCATCATGGCAGCTTTCGTGTACGGAGCCGAATTGGGAATATAAGGATGGACGGTTTGATCTTTCTTTTTCTTCATTTTCTACATGTATATGGATTAAACCTTCATCAAGCGATCCCTCCACCATCGACAACGAGATGCGCACCCGAAATCCAGGAGGAGAGATCGCTGGCCAGGAACAAAACAGCATTACCTATATCTTCAGGTGTTCCAAGACGTGCAAGAGGGCGTTTCGAACATTCTTCCTTATACTGTTCGTTATATTCGCCCCCTAATTGTTCACATTCGCTTTGAAGCATAGGAGTATCCACATCGCCGGGGCAAACTGTATTGACCCGGATATTATCTTTACCGTGATCGATACACATGGCCCGGGTCATGTTCAAGGTACCTCCTTTCATTGCACAATAAGCAAGCGCATTCTCCCCGCCCCGCAACGACCATCCGGAGCCGGTATTAATAATGCTGCCACCACCACCATTTTTCATGTAGGGGATGATGAATTTTGAAAGCAGGTACTGACCTTTCAGGGACACGTCAAGTGCCAGGTCCCATTCGTCAGGTTCCAGATCGACAGCATTCTTGCGAATAGCAATACCCGCATTATTATGCAGGATGTCAATCCGCCCAAAAGTTTTATATGTCATATCAGCTGCATTTTTACAATCACCGGGCGAACGGACATCGCATTTGATGAAAAGAGCCTCCACTCCGATCTCTTTGATTAACATAGCTGCTTCCTGACCTTTACTCTCGTTAATATCCAGCAAAACGATACGGGCACCTGCTTCCGCGAGTCTTTTTGCTGATCCGAATCCAATGCCTGATGCTGCACCGGAAATAACCGCTATTTTCCCTTCTAAAGAAATCGCTTTTAGAATGTTGTCTGAAATTGCCATAGATTTATGATTTGCTACAATGCATTATTACTATTTAATTCTTTCCGGGGAATCGGGAAAAAATTATTCTCTGCCGGATCGAAATTGGTACGACCCACAGATTCCAACGCCTCTTTTGCTTTTCCCCACCGGCGTAAATCATAAAAGCGGAAGTTCTCAAGCGGAAATTCCAATATCCGTTCATGCTCTATTTGCGCTTTTACGTCATCATAAGATGAACCGGTCATTGGCGGCATGCCTCCGTGAACTTCGCGAACCTGGTTAACGAGAGGAATTGCTTCACTTGTCTTGTTCAACTGATTAAGGGCCTCTGCCTTCATTAACAACACATTCGAATAACGCATGAGCGGAATGTTATAACCAGACTCCTCATCGTCAATATTCGCATAATCAGGCAATAATTTACGAAAAACAGAGCGACGCTCTGTTTTAAAAAAATAGTCATAATTATGACTAAAAATCTTGTTCCCCGAATAGAAATATTTGTCATCGAAGATTAATGTGGCATACATTCGCTCGTCATAACCTCCCGAACCAGAAGTTTTGCCTTCTTTTTTAAACTCATTGACAAGTTTATCAGCCGGTGCAATTTCATCCCAGCCGCCGATTTCCTCCGCAGCAATCCAAAATTGGAGTTCTGTATAATAATTTGCACCATTGTTGCGATCTAGCGTAAACTGAAGTTCAAAGATTGACTCATGTGAATTTTCATTAGTTCCATTGAACATGCCCAGAAAATCATTTTCCAGGGAGTAGCCCGCGACATGATTGAACGCATCAACGGCTGCGTTAAGGTCCGCTTCCTTATTGGCAGGTTGTTCGTACGCTCGGGTCAGATACGCCCATCCTAAATATGCCCACGCAGCCCCGGAGGTAGCGCGGCCAATATGTTCCGCGGGCTGGGATGCAGGCAGGTTAGTTGCCTCCTTGAAGTCACGAATAATAGATTTCCAGCAATCGGCCCGCTCAGAAAGCGGCTGGTCAAGCTGTTCTGCCGAATTGATATATTCTTCCCGTAATACAATCTTATCCCAGTTTAATAACAACTTCATATGATAATAAGCTCTTAAAAAAACAGCTTCATTGATAATCTGACTCCGAAACGTGGCATCCATATCTATATCTGCAACTCTACTGATTACCTGATTGCAATAGTTCAAACCGGTATAATTAATTCGCCAGTATTCGGCTAATTGTGTGTTCGCATCAGTATAGGTAAAATCGTACAGTTGCACCCAATCCTCATAATTTGCGGCGTCACGCCCAATGACCATCATGTCTTCCCTGTAGGCTTCAACCGGCCACTTGATCTCCGCAAAAGACCAGGTTCCTGTTGAAAATTCCAATTGAGAATAGGCCGCAGCAAGGCCCGATTCTGCATCACTTTGGTTTCGCCAAAAGCTTTCTGAGGTTATTTTATCCGGGGACTCGACGCTAAGAAAATCTTCACATCCAGATAAAACGGTCGCCACAAATGTCAATACCGGTAATACTATCTTTTTCATAACATTCATCGTTTTTAGATTGCTTATAAAGTAATTTGAACTCCTATCAGGAAGGATCGGGTAAACGGAAAGATGTAATTATCTACCCCAGTATTCAATACGCTTGTACGTGAAAATTCAGGATCGATACCCGAATAATTCGTAAAGGTGAAAACATTGTTCGCACTGGCATAGACCTTTAATTTATTCAGATGCAAACGTGAGATTAAACTTTCAGGCAAACTATAGCCGAGCTGTATCTGTCTGACTTTAACAAAGGAGCCATTTTCAAGGAAACGTGTACTTTCGCGCGTGTTGCCGTTGGGATCGCCCAGAACCGCCCTTGGGACAGCGTTGCTGTGGTTCTGCTCTGTCCACGCATGAACTGTAGAAGACAGGAAATTACTTCCGGAACTCATTGCTTCATAAAAATAGCGATTCCCATTGTAAATTTTTGCTCCCCAAGCACTTCCGATGATAGTCGAAAAATCAAAACCTTTCCAATCAAAGTTCAATATCAGGTTAGCCTCAACCTTCGGAATGCCAGACCCGGAATATATCATATCCTCATTATTAAGAATCCCATCTCTGTTCACATCTTTAAAACGAATATCACCGCTTTTTGCATCCTTTTGAATAACGATTTTTTGTCCATTAATCTCTGAATAATGATTCTGAACCTCTTGATCATTCTGGAAAATACCGTCCATCTGATACAGGTAAAACGCGCCGATTGGTGCTCCCACCTGAGTTTTCGCAGGGAAATGAGCATCTCCGTATTTCAGTCCCGTACCATATATTACCTGGTTATTATTGGCTAATTCCAGTACCTCGTTTTTTACAGTAGAAAAATTCACTCCAATGTTATAGGCAAAATCACCTTTTTTATCTTTCCATTGAAAATCGAACTCAACTCCTGAATTCCGGATTTTGCCAACATTTAACGTGGGGTTATCCATTCCGGCAGATGGAGCCAAAACTTTAGTAATTAACAAATCACTGGTTGTCGAATTATAATAGTTAACAGTCCCTGTCAGCCGGTTTTTAAACAACCCCAAGTCAAATCCAATATTCTTCGAATCGGTGGTCTCCCATTGTAAATCAGAGTTGGCAAGGCCCGTCGCAATACTGCCAGGCCAGGGCACCTTACCGGTCCCCTGCACGTAACCTTGCCGCTTGTTGTTGACTGTTGTGACCAGGGTATGAAAATCGTAATACCCAAGAGCGCTTTCATTGCCCAGACGCCCATATGAGGCCCTAAATTTCAAGTTGTTGATTGTTCCGTCCTTTGGAAAGAAACTTTCTTCTGAAATCACCCATCCTATTGCTGCCGACGGAAAGAATCCCCAGCGACGTTTTGAACCAAACTTGGAAGAACCATCCCTGCGGGCGGTTAACTGAAAAAGGTATTTGTGATTGAAAGCGTAATTGATTCGTCCAAAAAATGACGCACGGTTATAGGTGTAGTTACTCCCTTCTCCCGAGAAACTGCCTCCAATGCCCGCATCAATTGTTTCCGAGTCCGGATCCAAAAAGCCGCCGGTTGAACCATCTACCGCTGTGTTATGCCATTCAGAGTATGTCGCGTTAATAGAATTACCAGCCATCACAGTCACATCGTGATGCCCGAAGTCCTTATCGAAGGTCAGAATGTTTTCCTGAACCTGTTCCTGCCAATAGGTTGTTTCGGCAGAGTTCATCGGATAAAGTATTTTCTCTTGCACGGATGGTGTGAATGCCGGAGTGTGGTAACGGTAAGAATTAAATGAACCACGATATCCGTAAGAAGCCTTGAAGTTCAGAAAAGAGGCCAGCTTTATGTCAAGACTCACATTACCTGTCATTGTATAATCCCGGTTTTTCACTTTTATATGCTCATGTTCTGCCATTGAGTTGCGGTTGGCGGGCAAATTATTCTTATTGGTCAGCCCATAACCTTCAGGCTGAGACGGATCATAAACAGGAACTAACGGCGCAATCGCGTAAATCTCTTTCAGCGAGTATTGGGGTTGTTGATTGTCTGCGATATGCAATCCAATATTCGAATCGATAGAAAAGATGTGTTTTGTAAATGAATAGCGGGCACGGGCAATATTCTGAATATACTGGTTGCCAAGCATAATTCCTTCTTCATCGGAGTGAACAAAAGAGATGGAATATTTGGAATCTTCCAATCCTCCCCTCGCTCCAAAGGAATAGTTTTGAGTGAGACCGGCACGCGACATTGCATCAAACCAATCTGTATCCGCATGATCACTGGCGTTAATATAGTCCGGAAGCTCTTTGCCTGCATTTTGATACATCTGCGTGTGAACCTTGATATATCCGTTTGCATCCAACATATCCAGTTTGTTGGCTACATAGGAAACTCCCAAATACGAATTCACGTCAATAATGATGTCCCCTTTTTTTCCGTTTTTTGTCGTAATAATAATGACCCCGTTAGCAGCCCGGGATCCGTAAATAGCTGCTGCAGCACCATCTTTCAAGATCTCTACAGATTCAATATCAGCGGGACTTACTGTATTAATGTCCATCGGAAAACCATCTACTAATACATATGGTTCGTTATCGGAAAACGTGTTAATTCCGCGTATTTTGATATCAACGTCTGCCCCTGCATTTCCTCCCTGGCGCATTACAGATACTCCTGAAACCTGGCCGGACAGAGCTTCTGCAGGGTTGGTCTGCAACCGGTTTGAAATATCTTCGCCTTTAACAGAAGAGATCGCGCCGGTCACATCACTCTTCTTGACGGTACCATATCCAATGGCTACGACCTCTTCAATCCCGATGGCTTCTTCCATCAGCGATACGTTGATGACAGTTTTCCCTTCAACCGGGATCTCTTGACTTTTCATACCAATGAAAGAAAATACCAATATGGCATTATCAGGAACTTCCGAAAGAGAATAACGACCATCTGCTCCGCTTATGGTTCCTCTGGTTGTCCCCTTTACAGCCACTGTAACTCCCGGGAGAGGATCGCCCGACTCGTTCGTTACTCTTCCTGAAATACTGATAAATTTCTGATTGATCCCCGATTTATCTGCTGTATGACGGGGACCGATTACTACATAACGATCGATTACCGAATATCCAAGTCCGGTTCCTTCAAGTAATTTGTCAAGAATCTGATGAATGTCTTCCTCAGACACGTCAATATTGACTAACTGATCCGCATTGAGCTCATTTTCTTTATAGAAAAAGTAATAATCGCTTTTTTCTTCAATGAAAGATAATACTTCAGCCTTAGAAATTTGCTTAAAAGAAAAGCTCAATTTGGTTTGCTGAGAAAAGGATTTTGCATGTACGGTTAACACTGCCAAAAGAATAAGCGCTGTTGTTAACTTCATAATAATTAATAGTTTAGTCAACAACCGTTTCAGGTTGTAGTTCGTCCATTTTTTTTTCATAACTTTGAAAAGTTGAAATTAATACTAGCCTATTATTTCGATCAGGAGCGGTGACAGGTCCCTAATCTTTCACCGCTTCTTTTTTTATTTTGATTTCATCTTTTATAATTGATATGGATAACCTTTCTGTCGTCCGGGTCGTCAAAATACCTAAAATCAATCGATTCTGACTTTACAAGTACATTTAAGATTTGCTCTATAGGCTTGTTTCTAAGTATCGTTCCTGTAAGTCTGACCTTTCTGATCGAGTCATTGTCAAATACAATCTTCACATCGTACCATCTTTCCAGTATTTTTGCCATTTCTTCAATAGTCTGATTTTTCATGAAGATTTTGCCTTGCGTCCAATCCGTCTTGAGATGCGGATCGGTTGTTGTAAGAAAAAAACGATTTTGCACTCTGTCAAAAACCAGATTCTGATTAGGTTTTAGCTCAACGGTCTGATCACCTTCCTTATTTATTACAGTTATCTTTCCTTTCTCCAAGGTTGCTTCAGGATTTGTTCCGGGATATGATTTTACATTGAATTGGGTGCCTGTGACCTTTACGGTAAAATCATCGACATGTACAAAAAAAGGGTTTCCAGGGTCGCTGGTTACTTCAAAAAAAGCTTCGCCCGTTAAAAAAACCTCTCTTGATGCTAAAAATTTCAACGGATATTCCAGTTGAGTGGAAGAATTCAGTTTTACCTTGGAACCATCCGGTAAAACCACAGTTCCCATTTCCCCATTGGGTATACTAACTGATGTGGAAGCATTCCAATTGATCGTGTTCATCCTGTAAGAAGCGATAGCATATCCCAACGCGATCGCTAACACGATTATTGCTGCATACTTAAATGTTTTCTGAATTGTGAAAAACAATTCTTCTTTTCGCTTTCTGAAGAGCACTTTTATCCAGGCCTTGTCGATATTTGCTTCTGCAACCTCTCTTACAGGTACAACATCATCTCCCAGCAGGTGATTAAGCTCCTGTTCATAAAAATCGTTCATGTGCTTTTCCGAATTCATAATCTCCTTTTAAACATATATATTCTCCGCTGCCAGAACATACTGATCAATTCTCCTGTAATTAAGTACTACACAAAAGAAAAGAAATGGGTGAAGAAAAATCAGAAAAAAAACAGGTAAGCCTTTTTCAACTGTTTATAAGCAACGCTAAGTTGGGTTTTTACAGTATTGGTCGAAATATTCAATATTTTAGCAACTTCCTTATATTTCAAGCTCTTAAATAGAATCATTTTAAAAATTTCTTTGCATTTTGGCGGGAGATTATCGATTTCAAAAAGCATTTTGGCCATTTTTTCATCCCGTTCGAAACTATATTCCTCATCAACAGATTCATGAAGATCAGGCACAAACTCAAGATGCTCTTTCTTGTCCCGGATAAAATTAAGGCTCCTGTTTTTCACTGATTTTAAGAGATAAGATTTCAAACCAGGGTCTGAAAGATTAAGATCAGAATTGCGCCATATATTCAGAAAAGCATCCTGGACAATATCCTCAGAAGAAATTAAATCTCTGGTTAGCTTTACGGAGATTAAGAGAGCCAGTCTGTAGTATTGCCGAAAAAACAGTTCAAAGTCTTTCTCCGGAAAACCATATTTAGATTTAAGTTTCTCCATTTACACGTAGCATCGGGATGTAAAAGTAACGAAAAAATCGTTCGTTACTTTTATTTAAACATCCTTTGTACAGGGGATTAGCTGACATAAAGAAATTTCTGCACCATTTTAAAAGCCGGCTGCCGCCTGCCGGCATATACGAACAAGATAATTTCGGAAATTATTATCTTCGCAATGAATAATGAGTATCATGACTCTAAAAACAAAAGAAAACTATTTAAAATCCATGTATGTACTGGAAGTGGAGGAAGGAGAGATTTCCTTGTCCCGGCTTGGAAAGCGGATGGGGGTCAGCCTTCCTACTGTTAACAGCATGGTAAAGAGACTGCAGGATGAGGGTTGGGTCCGGTATGAAAAGTACAAACCTCTGCAATTGACCACCATCGGAAAGAAAACAGCCGGGCTGATCATTCGCAAGCACCGGATCGTTGAAATGTTCCTCGTAAAGAAACTGGGGTTTGGTTGGGAAGAAGTGCACGAGATCGCCGAAGAAATGGAACATATCCATTCTGACGTTTTGTTTGAACGTATGGATGAAATGCTCGGACACCCGACCATGGACCCGCATGGCTCTCCTATCCCCGACAAAAAAAGCGGACTCCTGATGCTGCAAAACAAATTAAAACTGTCGGACGTCAGTATAAGATGTAAAGTCAGACTATCAGGCATCATCCATACATCCACGGATTTCCTGCTTTACCTAAACAAAAAGGATTTACAGCTCGGAACAGAAATGGAGGTCATTCATATTGAGCCTTTCGATAAAAGCATCACTATTTCATATAACAAATGCGCTTCCCTCACACTCAGTAAGGACGTGTGTGAAAGATTATATGTCGAGATGATCGGAGAACCGCAAATTCCGGATTCAGATAAACCACAGGAATAGGTCCGTGCACCGGGAAGGGAATTGCACCGTGAGGCTATTCCATTTTCTCTTCGCTCCTACAAATCCCAGGACAGGCCAATTATTCGTTATTCACGGGTATTCCTTTTATTTCCCTTCATATGCATTTTTCAATGCCTCGATATCAAACTTTTTCATGGGAAGAAACGCCTGCGTAACACGACGAACCTGTTCTTCAGTGCCTTTACTCATCATTTCGTCCATCACAGCCGCACTGATTTGCCACGACAGCCCATATTTATCCTTCAGCCATCCGCATTGTTCTGCTTCGGGTACTGCAGAGAGTTTGTCCCAATAGTCGTCGATCTCTTCCTGAGTCTCACACGCAATTAAAAAAGAAATGGCCTCATTGAAAGCAAAATGATGTTTGTGCGCGCTGTCCATTGCCGCAATCCATTGGTTTTCAATAACAAAATCGGTATACATGACCGTTCCTTCTTTATCCGGTTCCATTCCTTTTGAATAACGGTAAATATTCCCTCGTTTTGAATTTTTAAATACGGAGATATAAAAATCGGTTGCTTCTTCTGCCTTGCCGCAAACGGCCCCTACGAATAACAAGGAGGGGACAATAAAAGGGCGTTCTTCACCATCCGGGTTGGAAAGAATGAGTTGCCACGAGAGTCCGTACCGATCCTGCACCCATCCGTAATGTTTACTGAACGGATACTCATCGAGCGGCATCAATGTAATACCACCCGCCGATAGTTTCTCCCATACAGCATCAAGATTCCTACGTGCATTTTTATCTCTCGAGGGATCGAAATTGACCATGAACGAAACAGACGGATTGAACTTAAACAATGGTCCCGCGCTGATCGCCATAAACTGTTGTCCTGAAAGTTTAAATGAAACGACATCGCAATCACCCGATGGTGTATCGCTAAGCACGGTTACACCAGTAATACCCGAATCCGGAAAGAGTGAGCAGTAAAACGCCGCTGCTTCTTTCGCTTCCTTGTCATACCATAAATGTGGAATCACCTTTTGCATCGATCTTTCACTTTTGTTATACATTTATAAACCGAACTGTTACAAAGTTACTTCCGGTACGCCGAAAATGAAAGGTGCAAATACGGCAAACTTAAGGGCCGATTGCGACGAACAGCCATACTTAATAAAATAAATTTCCGAACCGGACCCCAAAGTTGATCGTCCTGTGCTGGGACGGGCCGTAAATATAACTGGCGTCCCGGTAAACCCCGCGGTCATAATCTTTCTGAATCCGGTTGAAAATATTCTTTACCCCTGCATAGAACTGGATAGTCGTCTCGTCGGTCAAATGCAGGTCGTACGACAATAAAAAATCAGTCGTTAAAAACTGAGCCGATTTTTTTAACAGCTCTCCTTCAATCACATCGCCACGGGCAATGGCATCTTCAACCGCCTGCTTTTCGTCGTCCTCAAAATCACCGGGATTAAGCCCAAAATGCGGCACAGACATCGGACCGGTATAAGTGAATGAAAGGGTGGTATTAAAATGATGGCTCGGCCTCCAGATAAATGTCGCGTAACCATAGCGTTCAGGCGTGCGGATGAAGCTTTTTGAAACGCTTCCATCATCATTACCCCAGGCTTGTGCCGATTCGTAGCGGTTTCTCTGAAACGTAAAGCCCAACTGTGTCTCCAGCTTTTCCATGATAAAGGATTTCCATTCCAGGTTTACCCCGGCAACAGATGCGCCATCCTCCGCATTAACCCGCATATAGGCAAAGTTTCCTTCATCGTCGAGCGGGTAATATTGGTTGGCGAACGGATCATTCAACGAGGTGTAAAATCCTTCCACGAGAATATCATGATAGGAACTTCCCATGCCAAAAACAGCATTCAGAGAAGCGGTGAAAGCATCTGATGTTTCCTGCTTCAGATCGTCGGAATTAAACGTGTGGACACGTGTCGCATTGACCAGCTCGATATGCAGGTCTTCATTGAAAACCTGGGGCGCCCGGTACCCCCGGGCATAACCTAACCTGAACCGCAGTTCCGGCTTCAGCTTAACCATCGCGCTTACCCGCGGCACCAGTACCCCGTTATTCAGATCAGCGTCATCGCTTTCGCGGTCATTTACCCAATACCGGTCATACCGCAAGCCCAACGAC
>JBDKTZ010000540.1:0-4461 GCA_039679975.1 Prolixibacteraceae bacterium | reverse complement strand
CAGAACTGAGCTCACCGTAAATCCGAGAAAGATGGCTATTCCTCCCATTGTTGGAATGACCTTCTTGTTTAGCTTGCGGTAATTCGGTTCATCAAAGAGCCTTTTTTCCCTGGCTACATGTACGATTTGAGGAATGATTAAATAGGTTATAATAAAACTGGCAACTATACTTATGATGATTGATGTCGGCATAACTGAAATATTTATTGTTGAAAATTTGACAATCACTTTTCTTCTCTCCGTCTACCTTCTCCTTTATCCTTTTTTTGATCATTCAATTTCTCTTCCATTTTTTATTTCACCCAATCCGTTCCCGCTTCCCGGTTCTCCTGCTGTCTGTTTCATTGATCTTATCCGGGAGAGCTAAGGTTTAAAGTTTATGAATCAGTACAAATGGAAACCGTATCGCTTCAGCATCTTTCATGTTTATTATTAATTAACGCTTTAATCCTCCGATTATTTCAATAAATTCTTCGAATTATTCGGAAGTAAACAAAAATACTGCCTGTTCATTCGATCGTTTGTAAGATGGAAAAGCGAGCGGAAGGTTGCTTGCCAGTTAGCTTGATACAGAATAGGATCTTACGGGAGTCGGACCTACATCATCTTTATAATTAGACGGTTGGGTATCCAGCGGATGAAAATAAAAATAGAAAACTACTGAATTTCAGTAGCTTTCTATTTTTGTGACCCCATCGGGATTCGAACCCAAATCGTCAGAACCGGAATCTGAAATTCTATCCATTGAACTATGGGGCCAAAGGCGACTGCAAAAATAGTAAAATGTTTGTATTCCTAATTTAAAAAAAATAAAAACTTGGATAAAGAATAGTTTGTTTTCGATTGTTGATAATTCTTGTCTCATCATAGGAGATGAACGGTTGAAATACATTATTTTTGCCATATTATGGATGCATATACAATGACTGAGGAAATTCTAGAGAAAGGGAAACAGTTTTTTGAGGATTACACCAAAAAGCTAATTAAAACAAAAGATTTTAGTATCTCTGATAATTTACAGCTAAAGAGAAATCATTCTTTACGTGTGGCTGAATTGTCAGCTTATATTGCAGATAACCTGGCGCTCGACGAACAAGAATGTCAGATGGCTCAGTTTATCGGGCTGATGCATGATTTGGGAAGATTTCCCCAGTTCGAAAAATATCAAAGTTTTGACGATTTGAAAACAGAGGATCATGCCGCGTTAAGTGTCAGTATCCTGAAGGCCGAGGATTTTTTCAAGGAATTGTCAGAGGCTGAACAACAGATCGTGATGCAAACAATTGAGATGCACAATAAACTGACGATTACGTCGAAGGATAAACCTGTCATTTTGTTTAGTCAAATCTTGAGAGATGCTGATAAACTTGACCTGTGGGAACTTGCTGTTTCTTATCTGAAGCGCGATGGCTCCTTTGGTCTCCCTTCAATCAGTTTTAATTTGCCAAAAACTCCCGGAGTAAGCGAGACTGTTATTAAAGGGATTTCGTTAGGGAAGACGGTTTCAAAAAAAGATTTACAATCGGTCAACGATTTTAAGCTTTTTTTAATGGGTATGGTGTATGATCTGAATTTTAAGGCGAGCTTTCAGGTATTAAATCAAAAGCAGTTAATTACCAAGATTTACGATACTCTTCCCAAAAGAGATGATGTAATCAATGTTTACCGACAAATGAGGCTTTTCATTGAGAATAAGTTTGTGGAGCAAAAGGGAAACAGAGAATGAGTGATCGTCTGGTTTGTGTTTGTAATATGGTTTCTGAAAAAGAGATTCTCGGTGAAATGAAGAAAGGAGCAAAAGAAACGGCCGATATTCAACGAGCCACCCGGGCAGGAACCAGCTGTGGCAGATGTCTTATTTTGATCGATCATTTGGTGGAGGAATTTCACAGGCAGAATTATTCTGTAAAGAAGACAGGTGCAGTAGATCATTGTGGAAATTATAGATTGGATCTGTAATTTTCTTTCCTATAATTTTTTTACGGTTGTTTTCCTGGCTATCATCAGGAAAACAGAAAAGCTTCTCTTGGGAAAAGAGAAGCTTTTCTGTTTTTTTAGAATGGTTTAACCCAAAAAGCTGAGCAGGATACCGGCAGCAACCGCCGATCCGATCACGCCTGCCACGTTAGGTCCCATGGCATGCATCAGCAGGTGATTGGTTTTGTCATATTGTAATCCGATAACCTGGGAAACTCTTGCGCTGGCGGGGACAGCAGATACTCCTGCATTCCCGATCAGCGGGTTGATCTTATTTTCTTTTGTAAGGAACAGGTTAATGAATTTAACAAATAATACACCACCGGCTGTTGCAATTGCAAAAGAAGCAGCGCCAAGCACGAATATACCTAGTGATTTCATCGTCAGGAAGGTCGTTGCCTGGGTTGACGCTCCGACAGTTAATCCGATCAGGATGGTGACGATATCGATCATAGGGCCTTTTGCCGTATCAGCCAGACGTTTAGTCACGCCACTTTCCTTAAGCAGGTTCCCGAAGAAGAGCATGCCCAGAAGCGGAAGACCACTTGGAACAATGAAGGTAGTCAACAACATTCCGACGATCGCAAAAATTATTTTTTCCTTTTTGGAGACTGCCCGGGCGGGTTTCATCCGGATCAGGCGCTCATTCTTCGTGGTCAGCAATCGCATAACAGGAGGTTGAATAACCGGAACCAGGGCCATGTATGAGTATGCGGAAACAGCCACTGCACCCATCAGGTCGGCAGCCAGTTTCGAGGAAACAAAAATGGCAGTCGGACCATCGGCTCCGCCAATAATACCAATCGCTCCTGCTTCGGAAGGGCTGTATCCCAGCGCCAGCGCGAGACAATATGCTCCAAAGATTCCAAGTTGAGCCGCCGCTCCTACAATGATCAGCTTAGGGTTGGAGATCAGTGCGGAAAAGTCGGTCATGGCACCGATGCCAAGAAAGATCAGTGGCGGATAAACGCCCTTGATCACTCCAAAATAAAGGTAGTTCAATACACTTCCCGATTCATAGATCCCGATCTCATTTCCCGGAACAAATGCAATATTGCCAACCAGGATACCAAAGCCAATCGGGATCAGCAGCATTGGCTCGAATTCTTTTGTGATTGCGAGGTAGATGAGGCTCAGGCCGACGAGAATCATGATCACATGTCCTACAGTTAAATTGGCATAAGCGGTCTCATGAAGAAACTCAGCCACATGGCTGATAATAAATTCAATAAAACTTCCCATCTTATTCTCCTATTATCATTAACACATCGCCTTCCATAATGGCATCACCTTTTGTCTTCGTGATCGAGATCACTTTACCGGCTTTGTCCGCTTCAATGTTGTTTTCCATTTTCATTGCTTCCAAAACAAGTAATTTTTGACCCATTTGAACCGTGTCTCCTACTTTTACAAAGATATCCAGAATCACTCCCGGGAGCGGCGATTTAATCGTTCCTGTTCCTTTCGGAGCAGAAGGACTGCTGGTTTTTGCAGAAGCCGGATGAATATCCGTGGAAGGAACTGCCTGTGTTCGGATCAGCTTAGGCGTCTTGGTTGTTTTGATTTCTTTATCTACTTCAACCTGATAACTGGTTCCGTTAACCTCAATTTCGACAACATTATCGTCAATATTGACGATCTCAGTATCGTATTCGTTGCCGTTTATTTTGAATTTAAATTTTTTCATGTGTTTCCTTTTCAATTTTACGATGCACAATTTTCGCGTTCAGCTTCATCACTTTTTAAGTGCATACTTGTTTAACGAGGTGTTTTTCTTAACGTATAAATTTTTGAACTCCAGGGCGAGTAGGTTCTGGCAACTTTTTTTACTGTGAGTACGGTATTTTCAAAATCGTGCGTTTGATTTTGATACATGTACAGCGCCATAGCGATCGCCGCATTCACTTCACCGGAAATGGCAGGTACCTCCTTGGGCACGTTAACAGTGACTTCGGATTTGATCTTCTCCTTCTTTTTTCGGTTCATCAGGCGGAAAATAAACGTAAAGGCCAGGAACAGAATGACAAGCGCTGAAAAGACGACTGTCATGGAAATTGCGGTCATGCCGACACCATAAGGATCGATGGCAACAAACTCTTCGCCTGAAGTCATTTTCCTGCTATAGTCATTATCCGAACCAGGGGTCGTGTGCGTGGTCAGCTGCCATTCATTTTCTGCCGGACTGATCCGGGCATAGGCCGTATCTGCTTTTTGTTCCCCTTTTAATTCAACTTTATCAATTAGTGTTTTACCGTTTACATCAAAGAGCGCAACAACCTTTGAGTTATGTAAGTCGAAATTCACGTGGAAAATACCCCGGCTTGGCAGGTTATCTGCAAAAAATACGACATATCCCTGAGGGGGCATAGCTGTTTCGGCTGTACCGGACGGGATCCAGTATTTCGTGGGGTTACTAAGATCGTCCGTTAAATAACATCCTCCGATGTTGACGTTTGAATAGGTCGAATTTATGATTTCAATCCA
>JBDKTZ010000279.1:0-3865 GCA_039679975.1 Prolixibacteraceae bacterium | reverse complement strand
ATTTCGTATGGCTTTTTCTGGGCCAACCGTGATTTTCTGGCACTGGAGACCACCAATGACCGGAACCGAAACTATTATTACGGGCTCGAAACCTTCTTTTACACCCTGACTGCCGTGATCGTCCCTTATCTGGTAGGCGTATTTATCGGGGCGACAAGAAACTTTAACTGGTTCTCCGGAAATATCAACATGGCATACCGGATTATCACTGCCATTGTTTTCCTGTTAACGATCCTTTCTTCCGTGTACGTGAATAAAGGTCACTTTACCAATCCGCAACGGGAGAAATTCATTTTTTTCAGGTTCCACAGCCTGTGGAACAGGATGATCAGGCTTTCCGTCCTGAAAGGACTGGCCCAGGGCTATATCGTTACCGCCCCGGCCATGCTGATCATGAAACTCGTTGGAGAAGAAGACGTACTGGGGACCGTTCAGGCCATTGGCGCCATCGTGTCGGCGATCGTGCTCTATGTGATCGGGCGCATCTCAAAGCCCCGTCACCGGATTTACATTTTCTCGGCCGGACTGCTGCTTTTTGCACTGGGGGCTTTTATCAATGCCGGCCTATATTCATCCCTGGGGGTCATCCTTTTTATGCTTTGCCTGATCATTGCCCGGCCACTGCTGGATGTGGCTTATTTTCCTATCCAGTTGAAAGTGATCGATCTGGTTGCAGCTATTGAAAAGCGCAATGAATTTTCGTATTTTTTGAATCACGAATTTGGACTATACCTTGGACGCCTGTTTGGATGCGGATTGTTTATCGGCATGACCTACCTGATCTCGGAAGATTTTGCCTTAAAATATGCGCTTTTGATCATCGCCATCCTTCAATTGATTTCCATTTTTGTAGCTAAAAATATTTTATCAACCGCAAAAAAATTACAGTCATGAGATCTTGTTTGTTAATTGCCGTCATCCTGTTTCTGATCAGTTCCTGTTCTCAACCGGACAAAGTGAAGCAGGCGCCCAGGCTGGAACAGCAAAACCTTGCCCGGATCGGACAGATGCCTGATTTTCCGCAGCCTTACAAAATGCTGGACTGGGAAGAAAAAGCCCGGCAGTTTGACCGGATCGTGTTCGACCGGAACCAGACCGGCGATCACTGGCCATTGATCTGGACGGATGGCTCGCGGAAGAACTTTGACCAGGAAACGTTTGGCTTGTATACGGCCATTGGCGACGTGAGGCAGGGACCAGACAAGAACGGCGGGATGTTCCACGAATCATTGGCAACGATCGGCGCCGTGTTGGGAGCCTCGCTGGTTGGCATTGACAAATCGGACCAGCAGGGCGTCAATTATGTGAACATGCTCCGGAATTACTTCAATGCCGACACCAAATGGAACATTATCATGAATAATACCTGTCCGGAAGTAGCCTTGTTGGGAGGCGGGTACGGAAGGGATTGGTGGTATGATGTGTATCCGAACATGCTGTATTACGCCGTTTGCAGTTTTTATCCCGATGAGCAGGGCAGTGAGCAGATTCTCCGGGCTGTCGCCGAAAAATTTTATCAGGCCGACTCGGTGCTGAACGGGAACTACGACCACACCTTTTTCAATTATGCGGAATTGTCGCCAGAGGAAAACTGGATCTGTCATCAGCCCGATGCCGCGGCCGGACATGCGTATGTACTTTATGCAGCATATAAGCGGTTTGGCGACCCCCGGTATCTGTCCGGTGTGAAATCAGCCATCCAGGCCTTGCTGGCTCAGCCCCACAATACCTTTTATGAAATCCTGATGCCTTTTGGCGCATACGTGGCAGCCCGCCTCAATGCGGAGGAGGGCACAAACTATGATGTTCGCCCGATCATGGAGTGGACCTTCAACGGAGATGCCAAATGCAGGGAAGGCTGGGGTGTGCTGGCCGACAACTGGAACGGGTTCGACGTGTCAGGCCTGGTAGGCAGCACCACCGATCACGGCGGGTATGTATTTCTGATGAACACCTTCGACGTGGCGTGGGCGCTGGTTCCCCTGGTGCGCTATGACGGGAGCTGGGCGCAGGTGGTCGGGAAATGGATGCTGAATGCCGCGAATGCCACCCGTTTATTCTATCCGTATGAGATTCCCGACGAACATCAGACCATTCCTGAACTGAAACAGGTCACCAAAGGCGTGATCGGCTATGAAGGACTGACGAAAAAGTCGGGCTATGAAGAATACCAGCACCTGCAGGCGCCGGTTGCCCAGGGTGACGGACCAAACTGGGTGAAAGGTGAGAATCCTCCGGCCAGCCAGTTCAGCGTTTACGGGAGTGCCCATGCGGGGATTTTCGGGAGTATCATCGATACCACGAATGTGAAAGGCATTCTTCAGCTCGACTTGCTGGCCTGCGACTTTTACAGGGATGATGCTTACCCCTCTTTTTTATATTATAATCCGTTTGAAGAAGCCAAAACCGTTGAGATGGAAGTTGGCTCCGAAAAGGCCGATCTGTATGACCTCCTTTCCCATACATTTATTCAAAAGGGAATATCCGGGAAAGCCAGCCTGCCCATCGAAGCCAAACAACCCCTGGTCATTGTGGTAACCCCGGCAGGCGGAATGATTTCATACCGGAAAAATCAGGTGTTGGCTAACGGAGTGGTAATTGATTTTGGATATTAGAAAGAGAATTTTCCATTGTACATTATTTTATGCCTTAATAACGGATGAGGATAGAAAAATTGAACATTAGTAAAGCTTTTTTTGAAAATGGGTTTTATATCCCCGGCTTTGATTGAACTCACTTGTGCAAGGTCCCGACGTATAAATTGTGCGGTTTTACTTGATCACATAGGTTTTCTTCTCCGGTCCGACTCCTTTTAGTTCAAGCCTGGTCCACTTCTCCGGAAGGCAAGGCTTGATCTGTTCAAGGCCGTTCCTGGTGAGACGGATCCCTCCGAATCCAAAGATCACAGCCTGCAGCATTCCGCCTGCTCCGGTGGCAAAGTAAGGATTATTACTTAATGCCGATTCTGCCAGAGCGCCGAAGGGCGGGCGCTTGTTCGGTTCATAGGCTCTTTTAAATAGTTCATAAGCTTTTTTGCGGTCCCCCATCCGGGCATACAAAACGGAAAGAATCGAATAACCCATTGCCGGTCCTTCTTCCGCAATCCTGGATTCGTAGTACTGAAGATCGTTCCTGACAGCTTTCGGATCGGTGACAACTTCCAGGGGATAGGCCAGCAGGTTTACGTCTGCCTGTTTAATGATTTCCCCCTGGTATTGGCTGTGTTCCTTCATCACGCCGTTTTTAAAATAGTGAAACCGGAGGCCGGCGGCAACTTCTTTCCATTCAGGTTTGCCTTCAATTCCCAGTACGGCGGCTGCTTCGGCGGCATATTCCAGAATGGTTTTTGCCGATCCGTTGGTAAAGGCATTGTCGTCGACGTTTGGCGCAAATTCATTGGCTCCCACTACGTTTTGAATAGACCAGGAATTGTCTTTATTCTTAGTCGCACGGCTCACCCAAAAATCAGCAACTTCCTGAATAACCGGATATCCGGTTTCCTTCAGCCATTCCCTATCGTGTGTGACGCGGAAGTAATTCCAGAACGCAATTCCTACATCAGCCGTGATGTGGTGTTCGAATGTACCTGTCAAGGCCCAGGATGGTGTCGCTTCCTCTCCCGTATCGTCCGATTCCCAGGGAAACATCGCTCCCTTGTACCCGTAATTGACCGCCTTTTGCCTGGCCTTTCCCAGCCGGTGCACACGGTAATCAAGCAGGGATCGTGCAATATCCTGATTGAAAACCAGCAACGGAGGAAACATCCATAATTCAGTATCCCAAAAAACATGTCCGTTATAGTTCAAAGAGGAAAGTCCCATCGGTGCAACGCTTAAGCCAGTATTTGCGGACGAAAACGCATACA
>JBDKTZ010000233.1:0-3959 GCA_039679975.1 Prolixibacteraceae bacterium | reverse complement strand
ATCCCATTCCGTGCGATTCAATGTTTGCTTCATCAATGAGGTAAAGACCATACAGGTTGCAAAGCTTGTACCACATTTCAGGCTGTGGATAATGAGAAGTGCGAACGGTGTTAATATTGTGTGTTTTCATCAGCCGGATATCCTGGATCATGGTTTCCTCACTCACCACATGACCGGTTGTTTCATGGTGCTCGTGCATATCGACACCTTTCACGTAAATAGGGACGCTATTAACCATTAACTGGCTGTTCCTGATCTCAACCGACCGGAAGCCAACGTCTTGCCGAATCACTTCGAGCACAGCGCCATCAGCATTTTTGAGGGTAATCAGCATTTGGTAAAGATTAGGCGCTTCTGCACTCCATTTCTTCACATCCGGCACAACTTCTTCTGCAACGGCCACGACCTTGCTTGTGTCAGAAAGATCGATCGTCTGTGAAAAGCTTTTTACTTTGTTCTCGCCGTCAAACAACTCTGCTTCGATCGTCAGCGCAGCAGGTTCCGGTGAATAATTGGCAAGTTCCACATTCAGGCCGAAGGTCCCGTTGGTATAAGCCGAATCCAGACCCGCGTTCACCCGGAAGTCGCGGATGTTTTGTTTTTCGCGCGCCAGGAGGTACGTATCGCGTGTGATCCCGCTTAGCCTGAAGAAATCCTGATCTTCGAGATAGCTTCCGTCACACCAGCGGAAAATCTCGATGGCAAGCTGGTTATTTCTGCTTTTCAGGTAAGGAGTGATATTGAATTCGGCCGGTGTTTTGCTGTCTTCACTGTAACCCACGTGTTGCTCATTCAGCCAGACGTTCACGAACGAACTGGCCGCACCGATATGAAGAAATACCTCCTTGTTCTCCCAGCCGGCAGGTATCCTGAAGATTCGCTTGTAGGAACCAACCGGATTATAATTCTTTTGAATCAGCGGCGGAGTTTTGGCATGCGGGTAGGTGACATTGGTATAAATGGGATAGTCATATCCCTGAAGTTCCCAATTCGAAGGAACTTCGATATTATCCCAGTCCTTGATACGATAATCGTCTTTAAAGAACCAGAAGGGCCGTTCGTCGGGATTCTGCGCCAGGTGAAACTTCCAGGTCCCGTTCAGCGAGTATACAAAGGGGGAAGACCAGAGGTCGTCGGTCATTGCCTGTTCTTTCGAAACGTAGGGAACAAACGATGCCCTTGGTTTTTCTTTATTGATCTGACTGATTCCGGGATCTTCCCATGGTTTTGGGTTCATTTCCTCAAAAGGTACGCCCTCGTATGTTTTTGTACAGGCGAAACAGGAGGAAAACAAAGCGAAAATTAAAAGCCAATTGTTTTTTTTCATTATGATGTATGTTAGATGATGCTAATATAACTACCGGTAGGTACCGGTAGGTATGCAAAAGTTCAAAAAAAATTCATCTTATGCAAGTAAAAGTCAAGCTGAAAAGAAAAAGACGGGTAAATAAACATGGCAGGAGCGGGATCAGATACATGCGAAACGGGAGAATATGGAATAAGAAAAGGATATCCCGACGATCCGGGATATCCTTTTTTAAAAAAGCTTTTTTGGCTCAAAAAATATAACGTACGCTGAATTGCGCCTGCCATCTCGAACTTTGGAGGCCGGAGTCGTCAATTCCGTAAGAATCGTTTTCGTTGTTATGGATATACTGATAGGTCGGAGTTGTACCATCTGACTGGTAGCCTGCAAATTTAAGTAGCCTGTATACATTATAATCACCTACTGCGTAATGCATTCTTCCCCAATCCTTGTTGAGCATATTGGTAAAGTTGAAGATGTCCAGAGCAACCTGGATCCGGTTTTCACGAGTCGGTGAAACTTTAAATTTAAATTCCTGCATCACTTTAACATCTACTATATTTTCGAATGGCATCCGTTGAGAACCCCTTTCAAAGTATTCACCTTTATGCTTCCGGAGTGACTTATGGCCTTCGATAAATTGATTCAGGTCATTCCATTGCTGAGTTGCGGTATAATTGCCGTTATCCGCCAGAATAATGTCGTCCTGGTTTTCAGGAATATAAAGAAGGGTCAAGTTATACTTGTCCGTGTTGTCTCCGGCCGGACCTGCAAAGGGCAAAACGCCATTATCGTAGCCAAAAGAATAGGTTTGTCCGGACTGGCCGTTATAGAAGACAGAGAAGGTGGTATTGGCGAACTTGCTGTATTCCCATTTATAGGAAACGCTTGCAATGACACGATGGCCGAGGTCGTAAACCGATCTGCCTAAGTCGGGCCTGTTACGGCCCTGAGCGTTTGCCACCCGCCATTGAGATGAATTTTGAGACGATTCGCCGTCATTAAGCGACTTTGACCAACCATAATTGTAAGCCAGAGCAGTGTAGAGACCGTTAGACCAGTCCTTTTCTGCCTGGGCCATAAAATTGAAACTGTGACCTTTGCTGGTATTTGAACCCAGATAAATTCCGGTATAGCTTCCTTCCGCACCGCTGTTGGCATTCACGTCGTTTTGGACATTACTCCAGATTGTGCGGTTATCACCGGTTCCGGTCATTTTTTTACCGGTATCCTGAACGAGCAGGTTTTGATAAGTCACATTATTGATGTTTTTGGTATAGGTGACATCGACGGTGGCCGTGATGCCATTGTCAAACTTTTTGTCAAGGGACATATTGGTGCGCAGTACCTGAGGCATTTTGAAATCTTCGGCAAAAAGATCGATTTGACCCGAAGGTTTACCAACAGTTTTAGGTTGGTCATTCCAGTCAGGATTGAATACGAGTTCAGGGGCGCCTGCGTTTTTTATGTCTATTCCTCCGACAGATATTCCGTTGTTGTTGTACATGCCACCCGGCCATACATATGGGATCCGGCTTGTGAAGATACCAATACCACCTCTTAATTGCATGGTTTTATCGCTTTTTATATCCCAGTTGAATCCGACCCTGGGCGAAAATAAAGGAGCGGCTTTGGGTTCCAGCCCGGTTCTGGCTCCCATGAAATCCGATTTATATTTATTTTCAATATAAGAAATGACATGTTCGTTGAAATCGGTATTTTCCAGAGGGTCATCCAGGTACTTTGGAATATCGACGTGGATGCCGTAAGTCAGGTTGAGGTTATTGGCGATCTGGAATTCATCCTGGGCATAAAATCCGAGCTGTAACACTTTAAATTCGGCAGCGGCAGCGGTACCGTCACCGGTAATATTGTCGATATTCGAAAAGCTTCTCTGATAACGGTCAGCCGGTAAGTCTGCCATGAAATCGGACAGATTAGCATAAGTATAAAGCCCAAAATTCTGACGAATGAATACATTGTACATGTCGTAATACTCGTGATGCATTCCGAGGGTTATATTGTGCCGGCCGGCGTATATACTGAAGTCGTCGGTGAAGCTGAATATTTTCTGTTTTAACCTGTTCCCGGTCGAAAACTGATCACTTCCCAGATTGATCTTTTCATTTGTGATCGCCACGTACGGAAAGTTTTCACCCATCGGATCACGATCGTCATCTACACTGGTATACCCAAGCATCAGTTTGTTTGCAAATTTATTTGCGAAAATGCTCTTGAATTCTGCGGTTGTCGAGTTGGTTACGGAAACAAAATCATATCCCGCATTCGAGAAATAAATATTGTCTTTGGACGAGGTTGACGGACTTATGCTTTTCCCTTTTGAATACTGATGTCTGATCGAGAACTTATGCATATGACTGATATTCCAGTCAATTTTTGTAAAGATCTTTTCCGCATCCAGCGACGCTTCGGTATTTTCATAACTACCCGGATCGTAATCATAATCGCTGATCATTTTTTGAGAAAGGGCATCAACCTGTGTTCTTGTGGCTGTTCCGACATAATCAGCGAAATTGAATGGCTTAGGGGCATTGTCCCGTTGAATTTCAACATTGGTAAAAAAGAAAAGCTTATTTTTAATAATTGGTCCCCCTAATGTGAATCCGGCGGTGTTGGATGTAAATTCATCCAG
>JBDKTZ010000287.1:0-11050 GCA_039679975.1 Prolixibacteraceae bacterium | reverse complement strand
GGTTTTGGCGTTCAGAAAAAGGTAAACCTGACGGGTTCTGTGGCGGTGGTTAATTCGGAAGAACTTGCCAGCCGGCCGGTAAGCCGGGTGACGGAGGCATTGCAGGGACTCGTCCCCGGGCTGAATGTGGCTGTAACAAAACAAGGCGGGCAACTCGATGCGGCCCGGGATATTGATATCCGGGGGTCCGGAACGATCGGTACCGGATCCAAAGCTGCCCCGCTGATCCTGATTGACGGGATGGAAGGAGATATTAACGCACTTAACCCGCAGGACATCGAGACCATTTCTGTGTTGAAAGATGCAGCAGCTTCCTCTATTTACGGATCCCGGGCACCATTTGGCGTGATTCTGATCACCACCCAAAAAGGAAAGACCGGGAAGGCAGTCATTAACTACAACAACAGCTTCCGGTTCGATTCTCCCATCGGATTACCGGAAATGGCCGATTCGTATTCCTGGGCGCTTTACTTCAATGACGCGCAACCCACCGGAAGTATGTTCAGTGAAGAGAAACTTCAGCAAATCAAAGATTACCGTGACGGAAAGTCGACCAAATATATGTTCCCGAACCCTCAGGGAAAATGGGAAGTATGGGATGACCTGGCACTTCTGCCAACCGCGAACACCGATTGGCTGAAAGAACATTACAAGCACGGTGCATTCTCGCAGGAACATTCCATCAGCTTGAACGAAGGGAATGAGAAGATTCAGTATTACGCTTCCGCGAATTTCCTCGACAGGAACGGTTTGTTGAAGCACGCGGACGATAACCTTGAACGTTATTCTGTAACCGGAAGGATCAATGCCAGGATCAGTGAACAGGTGTCGTTTGGGTACAGTACCCGTTTTATTCGTGAGGATTACTCAGCCCCTTCATATCTGGCTGCATCCGGGGGTTTGTTTTATCACAATATAGCCCGCTACTGGCCTATCGTTCCTGTAATCGATCCGAATGGATTCTACACGGAAGACAGCAAAATATACCAACTGAAAAACGGCGGACAGAAAAAATATCAGAAAGACTGGCTGTATCAACAGGCATCTCTTGTTGTGGAACCTGTTAAAGGGTGGAAAATCACCGGTGAATTAAATTACCGGATCGAATCGAACCACACGCATGAAGATTATCTGACCACGTATGCGTATAAAGTAGACAAAACCCCTTATGTGACGGACAACTGGACATCGTCGGTCTATGAGTACAATTACAAGAAAAACTTCTTCAATCCAAATATTTATACTGAATATGCCAAAGAAATTGGAGATGGGCATAACCTGAAAGTCATGGCAGGTTTTCAGTCAGAACTGATGAAGACCCGCGATGTAGGTGTTACCGGCCAAAACCTGATTACGCCCGGCCTCCCGGTACTTGAATTGACCACAGGTACGGTTAAGATTAACGATGGCGGGTACGAAGAATGGGCGACAGTTGGTTTTTTTGGTCGTATCAATTATGATTACAAGGGAAGATATCTGGCCGAGATCAATATGCGTTACGACGGGACTTCCCGTTTCCTTTCGGATAACCGATGGAGCGTGTTCCCGTCTTTTTCAGCAGGTTGGAATATTGCCCGGGAAAAGTTTTTTGAACCTTACGCGGATAAGATCACTACGCTCAAAATCAGAGGCTCGTGGGGTGAGTTGGGTAATCAAAATACCGAAAACCTCTATCCGTTTTATCAGGTCATGGAACTCACGCAAAACAAGGGTTACTGGCTTTTGAACGGGAAAAAGCCGAACACAGCCAATATGCCGGGACTGGTAAGCGCACTCCTCACCTGGGAAAAAATCCGTTCCTGGAATGTCGGGTTCGACCTGAGCATGTTCAGCAACCGGCTGTCTGCCTCCCTGGATTATTTTGAACGTTCCACGCTGGACATGGTGGGACCCGCTCCTGAACTTCCGGCTACACTGGGTGCAAGTGTGCCTAAAGTAAACAATGCGGACATGGTTTCGCGCGGTTTTGAGCTGTCATTCAACTGGAAAGATAAGATCGGCAACTTGAATTACCGGGCTGCTTTCTTACTGGCCGACGACCGGCAAAAAATCACCCGTTATCCGAATGATTCGAGAGAAATTTATGACAAATGGGGAAACGCGATGTGGTATAAAGGAAAATATATTGGAGACATTTGGGGGTATACAACTATCGGTATTGCTAAAACAAAAGAAGAAATGGACGCTCATTTGGCAAAGGTAGACCAGTCGCAGCTTGGAAGCAACTGGAACGCAGGGGACATCATGTACGCCGATTCGGATGGTGATAAAAAAATATCGAAAGGATTAGGTACGGTAGATAAACCGGGAGATTTAAAGGTGATTGGAAATAGCAACCCGCGGTTTAAGTTCGGATTGAATCTGGATGCTGCTTACAAGAATTTTGATGTTAAATTGTTCTTCCAGGGAGTCGCCAAACGTGATTTCTGGGCATCAGGCCCCATGTTTTGGGGCGCCGACGGGGGAAAATGGCAATCAGTTGGTTACAAAGAACACATGGACTATTTCCGTAATGACCCGAAGCATCCGCTGGGGCTAAACCTGGACAGCTATTATCCGGCCCCGAACTGGGACAGCAGTAAAAACAGGAATGTGCAGACCAGGTATCTCCAGAATGCCGCTTACCTGCGGTTAAAAAACCTGCAGATCGGGTATACCGTCCCCAAAAATATAACCCAAAAATTTTCGGTCAATCATATGCGTGTATTCGCTTCTTTTGAGAACCTGTTTACCATTACTTCGCTCTCCGATCAGTTTGATCCGGAAACAATCCAGGGCGGAGACTGGGGAAACGGCAAAACCTATCCTATTTCAAAAACGACATCCTTTGGTGTGAGTGTAACTTTATAATTTCAGAAACATATGAAACAGAATATTAAACGATATATCGGGATAATCGGAACCGGCGTATTGCTTTTTGCAGGCTGTGATGATTTCCTGGACCGGTCTCCTCTGGACAAGGTCACGCCGGAAGCCTATTTTTCCTCGGAATCAGATTTGGCCGCTTATAGTATTAAGCAGTACGAAGACGACGGGAACTCCATCTTCACTGTTCTGAACGCTTCGTATGGTCTGGGGACTTTCAAGTTCGATGACGCGACCGATAACCAGGCCAACGTGGAAGGAAATACCCGTTGGGTCCCGGGCGAATGGAAAGTGGAAACCTCGGGAGGAGATTGGGATTTTAATAAGATCAGACGTTGTAACTATTTCTTTGAGCAGGTTCTTCCCCGGTATGAAAGCGGGGCTATCCAGGGAAATGATGCAAACATCAGGCATTATATCGGCGAAATGTATCTGCTCCGGGCTTACATTTATTTTACCAAACTGACGGCCCTGGGAGATTTCCCCATTATCACCGGAACACTTTCGGATGATAAGGCAACGCTGATAGAAGCAAGCAAACGAAGACCAAGAAATGAAGTGGCCCGCTTTATTCTGGAAGACTGTGACCGGGCATCAGGTTACCTGCTCGAAACACCACCGAACGGGAAAAACAGGCTTTCCAGAGACGCAGCTTACCTGATTAAATCCAGAGCGGCTTTATTTGAAGGCACCTGGCTAAAATATCACAAGGGTACTGCCCAGGTGCCGGGAGGACCGGGCTGGCCGGGCGCCTCGATGGATTATCTGAAAGGATTCACCATCGACATTGACAAGGAAATCAGTTATTTTTTGGACGCGGCAAAAAAGGCGGCAGAACCCCTGGCCGAAAAAATGGCCGGTGCGCTGACCCCCAATTCAGGAATACGCCTTGCCATGAAACCGGACGGAACGATAAGAAATCAATACTACATGATGTTTGCCTCCCAGAACATGGAAAAATTTAACGAAATAATTTTCTGGAGGGCATTTAGCAGCACCGAATATGCCGGCAATGTGCAAATGGAATTGCAGCGAAATGGCGGCGGATCCGGATATACGAAAGGTTTTGCGGAATCGTTCCTGATGAAAAACGGGCTGCCTGTTTACGCAACCGGGTCAGGTTACAAGGGAGATGAAACCCTGGCCGATGTTTTCGCGGGCAGAGATGACCGGTTTACGCTGTTCACGAAATATCCCGGTGATACTCTTTGCTACTACAGTGATGGGAAAATCGGTCTGGCTCCTTATCCGCAGATACTGAATTCGACTGAAACCCGCAGCTCGACAGGCTATACGGTCAAGAAAGGAATGAGCTATGACGGTTCACTGGGAGTATCCCATCATGTCGGAAACATCGGGGCCATCGTATTCCGGGGAGCCGAGGCGTTGCTGAATTATATAGAAGCTGACTATGAGTTGAATCATTCACTTGACAGTAAATCCGACCGGTACTGGAAAGCCCTGCGGGTCCGCGCCGGTGTCAACCCTGACTATAACAAAACCATACAGGCTACTTTGGTCAGCAAGGAAGCCGAAGGTGATTTTGGCGCCTACTCTCACGGGCAACTGATTGATGCAACACTTTACAATATCCGCCGTGAACGTCGTTGCGAATTCATCGCGGAAGCCATGCGCTGGAATGACCTGATCCGTTGGAGGGCTCTGGATCAAATTGCAACAAAACCATACATTATTGAAGGATTCAAGTTATGGGGACCGATGCAAAACTGGTATAAGGATGAAAATGGCAGCAAACTGGTTGTTGATCCCGTTAAAGGAAATGTCTCTCCTAAAGAGAAAAGCCTTTACCTCCGCCCCTACCAGATTGTCACCCTGAATAACTCCTATTACAATGGTTACAAATGGAATGCAGCACATTACCTTAAACCTATTGCCATGAAAAACTTTATCCAAACTTCCACTTCTGCTTCGAACATAGAAAATTCGATCATTTATCAGAACCCCGGATGGTCGAAAGTAGCAGGAGAAGATATTGTAAACTGAGATTTCCGTTATTCATAAAGCAAAGTAGTTGATTTTCTGCCCGGGCACGTATGTCCGGGCAGTTTTTTATCAGCATTTACGAAAGAAATTGAAATCACTCAAACCGTTTGGTATTCCATCTGTTTATGCAAATAAAGGCTCTTGCCGGAGCGACGGGGTTCACTGATTCATATGCAGATAGGCGGCATATACCGCTGGAAAATCGCGATTAAAGCTTATATTTGCCTGTCAATCAAAATGTCAAAATTGGAAGACAGGCAAATATGGGAGAATACCAGAAATGGCAGCAGAGCAGCATTAAAAGCGCTGCACGATAAATATTTTAATCAGATGTGCCTTTACGCCCTGAAATCGGTTTCCGAATCAGGAGCAGTAGAGGAATTGGTGTCAGACTGTTTTATAAAAATCTGGGAAAACCGGGATAGAATTGAAATAAAAACCTCAGTGAAGCATTACATTTTCCTGATGCTTCGTAACAACGTGATCGATTTCCACAGAAAAAGAAAAATTCTGACCGAGCAGGTTGAAAAAGTGCAGGAGCCTCCTGATGAAGAGATTTTTGATGATCAGGAAGCCTATGCCAAACTGTATTCGCTCCTGGAAAAGTTACCCCTTCAACGACGGACCATACTTGAACTTGCTGTTTTTGACGCGTTAAGTTACAAGGAAATAGCGGAGAGGCTGAAACTCTCAAAGAATACAGTCAAAACCCAGATAGGACGGGCCTATCGTTTCTTAAAGGAACATCTGGATCCGGGGGATTTTTACCTGTTTTTTATTTTTCACTGCTATCGGGACAAATGATCTGTCAGATACCTTCTGGTGTTCTAAGCGATTTTTAAAAATTTATTTTTCTGAAAAAAAATCCTCTTCCCTGTCACCCCGGTTGAGGTATGTTTACGTCCTTTTATAAAAACTTATCATCCGGTAATGAAAGGGAGAGAACTAAATAAATTCTGGGAATTGGCTGCAGGAGAAATCCATGACGAAAATACCGCAGGGGAGAAAGGAGAACTGGAAGAACTGCTCAATGAAGCAGTCAGGAAACGCAGCTTTGAACAGTTGCAAACCATCCGCGTACAGCTGAACCAGACACGTCGGTTACGGGAAGTTTCAGAAAACCGTTCCTGGAAAAGAGTAAGTGATCATTTAACGCGGAAAAAAGTCAGGCTGTTTATGTCAGTGGCACGGTATGCAGCTGTTATTGTTGCGGCATTTCTGGCTGGGAATTTAATCCATGGGCAATGGAATTCGGGAACTGAAGTCGCTCAATTCGCCGAGGTTTACGTCCCGCCCGGACAAATGTCGGAGATCAGCTTGTATGACGGGACGCGCGTATGGCTCAATTCAGGAACGACGATACGATACGCGAAAGCTTTTGGAGAAAAAAGCCGGAATGTGATCCTTGATGGTGAAGCTTTTTTTAAAGTAAAACATGGCAAATTGCCGTTCAGGGTCAAGCTAAAAAGCAGTGAAATTGAAGTTACCGGTACTTCATTTAATGTACTCTCTTACAAAGAAGGGGATGACAGCCAGATCACATTGGTCGAAGGTTCTGTCAGGATCAATAGTCTTTCAGGAAAAGAAATCACAAAAATCAACCCTTCTCAACAAGTAACTATCCCCGATAACCTGCAAGGGGTGAAAATAAGAACGGTGAATACCTCTTTTTTTTACAGCTGGACAGAGGGTAAGATTGTTTTTATGGAGGAACGCCTGTCGGATGTGGCAAGGAGCCTTGAACGCTGGTATAACGTCGAGATCCGGTTTGAGGGCCTGGGTGCCGGCGACCTTCGTTTTTCAGGCACAATTCTTAAAAGCAAACCAATCGACCAGATTATAAAGGCGTTCCAATTGCTTTTGCCGGTAAAAATTGATTACCGACAGAATCTTGAAAATAAAGATTTAATCATTATTTCAAAATAAAATTTGCCTATGAAAAATTAATTGGTGCTTAATGAAAACGGCGGATATGCCGCACATATCCACCGTTAGCTGATTAAAACAATTGTAATAATCATTTCAACATTCAAATTTATGAAAAAAGAATTAAACCCGTCCGGGATTTCCCGGGCTGTGAAAAAAATTTTGGTAAAAATGAAACTGACTCTCACATTGTTACTCTTCTGTATTGCCGGTGCAAGTGCGTCAAGCTACTCGCAAACCGCTCGTTTTAATCTTTCCTTTAATGGTAACAACCTGATTGAGTTATTCAAACAGATTGAAGAAAACAGCGAGTTTTACTTTTTCTATCAGAAAGAGGACTTAAAAGATTTAAACGGGATAACGATTGATGCAAAAGATGCTACGATCACGAAAATTCTGGATGAAGCATTGAAAGGCTCTTCACTGGAGTATAAAATTGTTGACCACTACATTATTATCCGTAAAGCCGGCGCCCATTTTGGAGATGACCGGACAGCGCTTCAGCAAGCCGGATCTGTTTCCGGCAAAGTTACCGATTCTGACGGTTCTCCGCTTCCAGGCGTCTCTGTGATTATAAAAGGGACCACTCAGGGAATGATTACTGACGCCAGGGGAAGCTATTCATTCCCTGCTGTTTCTTCCGATGCCACATTAGTGTTTTCATTCGTAGGCATGAAAACACAGGAAATACCAATCGCCGGAAAAGCTTTTATTGACATCATCATGATCGAAGAAACTGTTGGCATAGAAGAAGTTGTTGCAGTAGGATACGGAGTACAAAAAAAGGTAAATATGACTGGCTCTGTTTCTGCCATTTCATACGGAGAAAATCTGGAAAATCGCCCCATTACCCATTTATCTCAGGCCATATCAGGAAATGCATCAGGTATCATGGTCTCACAAAGCTCAGGCCAGCCGGGAAGCGATGGTGCAACAATCCGCATCAGAGGCGTAGGAACGTTAAACAATTCGGACCCGTTAATCATCATCGACGGCGACGTTAGCAGTATGAATAATGTGAATCCTGAAGATGTGGCAAGTATCTCAATTCTAAAGGATGCAGCGTCAGCAGCTATTTATGGTTCCCGCGCGGCCAACGGCGTAATTGTAATAACCACAAAAAAAGGGAAAAGCGGGAAAACCAGGATAAACTACAATGGCAGTTATGGCGTTCAGGAAGCGACTAACCTTTTCAAACCTGTGACCGATTATGCAACCTATATGGGATTGATGAATAAAATTAATAAAGCAGATAATCCTTCCGCTCCCGACCTGTTTTCGCAAACCACTATCGACACCTGGAAAAATGCCACTGATCGGGAAGCCTATCCGAATAACGACTGGATGAAAGTCATCTTCGGCAAGGGAGTCATTCAAAAGCATAATCTTTCGGTAAGCGGCGGTGATGAAAAAACGACTTTTTTCCTGTCAGGCAGCTACTTACACAATAAAGGAATTATGGATAATACGAAATACAAAAACTACAGCACGCGTATAAACCTTGACCATCAGCTGAGTAAGGATATCAAAATCGGAGCAAGTATTTCTGCTGACTGGAGGGATACAGAAGAACCAATCGACCCGGTAACGCTCATCTATTACGGAGCCAATTCAGTCCCCGGTCAGACTCCCCAAAAAATCGTTGACGGAGAAGTACGCTATGGTGGAGGAAATACCAGCGAAGAATCCAGTTCTGTTGCAAATCCTTCACAGTATCTGAACACATGGTTTTATCCTCAGGTGGGTAAGTATTATCGTTCTAAAATATATACTGAAATCAACTTGTTAAAGAATCTGAAATGGATGGTGAACGGGAATGTTGAATATTACAACAAACAAAGCAAACAATACAAACTAAGTGGTCCGGTCCAGTGGCGCTGGAATTTTAATACAAATACCGTTACTTCGAAAAATGACGATCAACCTTCTACCCTCACCCAGTCGTCCAGTGAACAGTTTGTGTCTTCGTTGTACTCGACACTCAATTATGCGAAAAAGTTTAACAACCACGATGTAAACGTGCTTGTTGGAGCGAGCAGGGAAGCTCAGGATAACAAAAATTTCTCCGGCCAGATCCAAAAATTTCCGTCGAATGATACATGGGAGCTCGGTGCCGGGCTGTTGTCTCCAGTTGTAAGCGGTAATTCTTCAGGATTCAGGCTCGAGTCTTACTTCGGACGTGTAAATTACAATTTCAAAGAAAAGTATTTGTTTGAGGCCAATTTCCGTTACGATGGTTCATCCCGTTTCGCTTCCGGCAACAGGTGGGGATTATTTCCATCTTTCTCCGGAGCGTGGGCATTAAGCAAAGAAGAGTTCTTTAGCAAACTGAACCAGTCGTTTTTAAATCACATGAAAATCAGGGCCTCCTGGGGGCAGTTAGGAAACCAACAGATCGATCTGTACCAGTATATGGATCTTTATTCACCCGGGCAGGATTACACGATCGGTGGCAACCTTTCGGCAGGCCTTGCGCCAACAGCTTTAGCCAATCCTGGAATCACCTGGGAAACAACCACTACGACTGACATAGGTGCGGACGTTTCTCTTCTCGGAAGTAAAATCAACCTGACTGTCGATTGGTACAAACGCAGAACTGAGGATATCCTGGTCAGGATGCCTCTCTCTTCCCTGTACGGCGGATTAACAGCTCCCTATCAAAATGTGGGCATTGTCGAAAATAAAGGATGGGAGATTGAGCTGGAACACAAAAACAAAATAGGAGATCTCAGTTATTCCCTAAGTGGTAACCTGACGACAGTCAACAACAATGTTGTCTATCTCCAGGGTGATCCGAAAGTAACACAATCGCTCGGAAACAATACCTATATCATGCAAGGACAGCCATACGGGATTATATATGGATATCGTGCGATGGGAACCTTTAAGAATACCGACGAAATAGCTGCGTGGGCCACTCAAAAAACAAATAAAGCAAATAAGCCTGGTGACTTAAAGTATGAAGATGTGAGCGGACCCGACGGAGTACCGGATGGCGTTATCAATGCAAACGATCGCGTTATCCTGGGCAGTAATATTCCTGATTTCTATTATGGTTTTAGTACCGGCATCGACTATAAGGGACTTAATTTATACTTGTTGTTCCAGGGAATATATGGGGCAAAACGGTATTACAGCAACTTATGGTATACGACTGCAATAAGATACGGACGGGAAATAAATTCCTATTTTCTTGATTCATGGTCGGCTGAAAACCCCGACAGCAACATTCCCCGTTTAACGCTTGATACCAACGGAGATAATACGCAGGTTTCATCCTTCTGGGTACAGAATGTTTCCTATCTCCGGCTAAAAGATGTCCAGTTATCTTACACAATCCCGGCAACCTGGCTTAAAACAACATTCATCTCGAAATTACAGATTTATGCCAATGCCCAGAATCTGTTTACCTGGACCAGCTTTAACGGGTTAGATCCCGAAACAGCAAATTACACACAGTATCAGGTTGAGTACCCAAACGTAAGAATTATCTCTTTTGGGATAAATGCTTCCTTTTAAATGATTAAAACTAAGAACTATGAAGAATATTCTATTTGTAATAACAGCTGTCACTTTCTTGATCACATCCTGTGATAGTGATTTTCTTGATACCAAACCTGCCGCATTGCTTTCTTCCGCCAATTTCTGGAAAACACCGGAACATGCAAAATCAGGGGTCAATGCAATATATGATCAGATGCAACGCAATATCTACATCTATCAGTATCATCCTCTTACCGATGGCATTACACCGAATGCATACCTTTGGAGTAATTACACACACGGTTACCAGGCAATCGCGAAAGGAACCAGCGTTTTACCTTCCACAAATGCTCCTTTCAGGGATAAATGGAATGGTTTATACAATGGGATTTACCGAGCCAATCTGGCGATATCAAAAATATCAGAAATGACTTTTGACGAGACACTTAAAAACCAACTCATTGCTGAAGCCAAATTTCTGCGCGCCTTGTTTTATTATAATCTTGCCGACTTCTACGGGGGTGTTCCAATCATTAAAGAAATATTACAGTTGGGAGATGAGCTTCCGGGACGGAATACCCGTGAAGAAGTGTTAAGTTTTATAGTATCAGATTGCGATGAAGCCGCAAAATACCTCCCGGCCGTGTACGATGCATCTGACAAAGGACGGGCAACGCTTGGCGCTGCACTTACGTTGAAAACGAAAGCATACCTGCTTGGCAACAAATTCAGTGAAGCTGCCGGCTCTGCCAAACAAGTGATGGATTTAGGC
>JBDKTZ010000334.1:0-8104 GCA_039679975.1 Prolixibacteraceae bacterium | reverse complement strand
CTATTCCGTTCATTTCATCTAACGACTGGCATAAGGCGCGGCAGTTTTTTGCCGTCGTCCTTAATGCCGTTGTTATCTTAGTTTAAATCGACTATTGTATTATACAAAGAACTTTATAATTACAACGTACAACACAATTAATTTTGATAATTTAAACATAAGATCTCCTTTCCTCCCATAGTGGAACTATATAAATGTCAGATAACGGCGTTGTGCTTAACCCTCAGCCCATAACAAGACTGCCAAATAGAAGCACAAATATTAATGAACTAAATAATTTTATTTAGTAGAACAAAATCGAACAAGTTTGCCAACACGGAACGACTACCATTACAATTGCACAAATGCCGAATGCGAAAACGCTGTCGGATTGAAGCACTTGTTAGGTGCAATTCACATAATATATTTTTATAAAATGGGAAAATTTTTACTTCCATAATTGCCACCATTTTTTCCTTGAATCATTTTTATTTTTTTTGCCAGTCAGATAATTAATAATGTGCTTATGACCTTTTTCGGTCGCCATATCCAAAGGAGAAAAGCCCAAAGAATCTCTGTCATTAATTGGTATCTGTTTTTCTTCGTGAAGAAATTTTACCATTTCTAAATTTCCACTTGCAGCAGCACCATACATTACAGAGAAGTATCCCATATAACCATCGGGTTCATACAGGGCTGCTCCTACTTCAGCCAAATATTTTAATATTTCAAGTTGACCACGTGATGCTGCTAATGATGCTGGGGTTATATTTATAGCCGTTCCAGAAACTATCACGGGGCATTCAATTTGAGCGCCTTGTTTTAAAAGTTCTTTGACTGCTTCAAGATGACCATTTTCAGCAGCAAGATGAAGTGATGTTTTACCTTCTTGATTACGCGATTCGACCTTTATCCCAACCTCTAATAATTGCTTAATGAGTTTAACATCTCCTTTTATTGCTGCCTTAAATAATTCATTTTCATTCATAAATTTATTTAGAAAGTATTTTTTTTGTAGCCCTTTTAGAACTTGTGATATTGATGAATCTTTTGCATTTCTTGCTAATTCAATAAGATCATTTCCTATTTGTTGCTCTAATCTAATTCTTCCAGGTTCTATTGTATCAGATCTTGAAATAAATGTAGAAGCACAATCTTCAAGACCTAAACCTTGAGCTACATAAAAAAGATAAAGATAAGAGCCAGTTTCAGAACCGTAATTTTTAGAGCTTAACGATTCTTGGCAGTGCATTCCTTGACTCCACCAATATACTGCTTCAGAGATATTGCGAGTTCCCCATTCAATCTCGCCAAGTCGATTACATAGCACAAATTTTTCTCTTGTGTTTTCCAAAGCTTTTACTAGCAGACTTCTTGCTTTATCATATTCTTTCATTTTTAAAAGAGCTCCTCCCCACCAAAAAAATATTGTTGCGAAGTCTTTATAATTTGGGACAAGAAACTCTGCTTCAATACAAGCTCTTGCGTAGTTTTTTGAATTAAGAGGATCGAGAATTTTTTCAAATGCTTGATCACAATTCCATGCCCTTGTTTCTTCTTGCTCAAAATATCGTTGCTCTATACAACGATGCAAATAGGATTTATTTACTCCAGACGGCATTGTAGTTGTAGATTGGTCATTCATGATGATTTCTCTTTATTTTTTTGATTTCTAAAATATTGATAAATATTGCACCTAACGACGGAACTAAGCGATAGCCGCCTCGCCGTGATAATACCCGTAACTCTCGACAATCACAGCGCGTCGCCGAAGTTCGTGACTATTGAACTGCGAAGCGGGCAGTTGTTCGCTCCATTGACTTGTTGGGCATAGCTTGACAATTCAAAAGTTCTGGCCTTCGGAAATCCTGAAATTCAACCCCGACTTCAACAGGTCAATTATTGTTGTGTGCACAGAGAGTTGTATTCCGTCAGCAGCAGACATCGCTTACAGATCAGCGCTGCGAGATCCAAATGCCGGCGTATGATCTGCCAGACGTAGA
Organism: Prolixibacteraceae bacterium; assembly: GCA_039679975.1. Taxonomy (GTDB): domain Bacteria; phylum Bacteroidota; class Bacteroidia; order Bacteroidales; family Prolixibacteraceae; genus JBCFBK01. The sequence goes on along the minus strand of JBDKTZ010000334.1, from coordinate 6,122 downwards.
CATAGAGGTGTACGGCCAACCGAATACTCTCTGGTCGTTGACGATCACGTATAGGTATGTCGTATTCCAGCTCTTGGTACCTCAGATCCAAACACGACGAACCTGCGAAAGAGGCCATTTGAAAAAAAATCGTGGCTGGCAGCATGAGGATATAGGTTCATCCGGTGAACACAACTCCACCTTCGCCTTTGCCACTATCATTGTAGAAAAACAGAATCTCCTCGTCTGCTGAATCCAGCTTTAAGCATGCTTGTTTCGCCCGTTCGACATACGCAGGCGGAATGTGTCCGGCGTAGTAAACATCACCCCCGCCAAGGAATGATGATTCCGAGGTGAGAAACGATTCGTAGGACAATACTATATCCTTTAACGTGGTTGTCATATCTCTGACCTTTGAAGCGAGCGCGCTAAGTTGCTTCGCGCACCAATCAAGAAAGACCGCATCTTCAACACCGGTAAAGGCTCGCGAGTTCTGCACAAATAGGGAGATTCCATTAACCAGAAGACGCTTCTTACCTCCAAACCATTCGCTGATTGTGATGTCGTGGATCATTCTCAGCGGGATGAATCGCTTGTACAGCCCCGGAAGAAAGCTGTCGCCTTCCCACGTGGAACCGTCATAAATGACTCGATCCGTAACGAGCAACCCCGTGAAGCAGGGTTTGGGAAAAGGACTCCCCGATGACAACTTCTGGACGAATCCACGAGGAGCCATGTCGATAAAGATCAAGTCCTTCCCATCAACAGCTGTGCGTGCAAAAGAGTTTTTTGCGTTCTGGAGCGATTCTCGATAAAAGATTGGCTGACAGTGAATTCGAGTGCGATCAAGCCTATTAGGAGACGAAGTCAGATTTTCCATTGAAACAATGGCGTTCATGTTTTTCTCCTTACCCAAAATGCTGATCACCGGCGGCTGTAAGCCGTCCAGTGGATTAGCTGGTTAGGCACTCAACTTCCTTTAATTGCATAATTAATTGTGACCAAGGCCATGGACCCTTTTAGCCTATAATTTCCATAACTTCCACCACTTCTTCTGTTCCGGCTTGCCCTCGATTTTCCTGATCACCGCTTTTATTGCGGTTGCAACCTCGTTTAATTCCTTGCGGGCGGCTCTAGTTTCGCGAATGCTTGCATCGACGTCATGGAATTTAAGCAGAAAGCCTTTTAGCGGTTCTAACAAAACCTTATCGTCGTCATCAAGAACTGATGCCGCCAATGCAAATCGCCTGAGATCACCGGAGCGACTGAGGAAAACGATAAACTCTCTTCGGAATTCCTCAGGACGGTGTTCTTTAATATGCCTAGAGAAGAGTAATAAGGATCGCCCCATCGCCTGTGTAAGGTTATCGTTCATAATTGAAGAGAACCACCAAGTTACGGCTTTCTCACGTTCTGCAACAGTATCTCCAATAATACGAGCCAGATTGGCAAGCCATTCATCAGTCAGCAAGCTGCCGAATAGCACCATCAGAACTTGGAAATCCCTCTCGGTAGATAGGGCTCTTTGAAGCGCAGCCTTCAGTACATCCAGACTGTCTTGAGATTTATGACTAAAGAATGTGATTGGATCGGGATACGCGGCTATGATTTCCTCGATAACGCTTATGATATTCTTAATCTCAGAATTCGAAAGCAATTCTTGCGTTCTGAAGGCTTCTAAAAATGCTTGCGTCACATTTGTTGTCATTGAACTCCTCCTTATCTCTGAAAGATCATGACTCCGAAAAGAACAAGGCAACTATCTCATCTCCACCTGTTTCTTTGAGTGAATCAACTTGCCTACCAAGATCCGGTAATTGTCCTTTCTGCACGAAGTCTTGATAGAGAGCAAATGCCTCCAGAAGTTGTACCGTCACCGGCAAAGCCAGCTATATAATGGCTTTCCATATCGGCATTGGGGAATCTTTTTGAAACCACTTTACGGCAATATGACAACGCTTCGGTCGGAGGGCGGTGTGATTTTATGCGGGAGACAACTGTGGAAACCTGTTTCGGTTGATTCTTTGGCTTTTCAGAAATAACGGGAGCCTTTACGTCGAAACGACCACCATAGAAGGAGCCTGTCGGGCCTACCGTTTTAAGCCCCTGAGAATTGAATATTTGACTTTGTCCTCAAATAGGGGGACAGGGAAAAAGCCTGCAAAAGGCCTAACTCCGACAGGCTCCTAGCCTCTTTAATTCTCGCTACCGTTTCGGAGGTGAAGACTCGTTCAGAAAACGTTGAATTGCCATAAACTCGTTTCGATCATCCTCCGTCAACACCCTATTCTTATCGTAGACGTATGAAATGTAGCTTCCGTCGAAAATCGATCTCGGGGATGTACTAACTATTTCATACGACCTACCTCTGACCGCGTTATACAACCTACCTACCTTCACATCGTCTTCGATTCGCAATAGGACAACCGTAACCATTCCCTGCCGAACCTCCGTGTTGACCGAACGTGTCTGGCCGCCCTCTGAGATGATCACATATTTGTGGGAACCAGGTATTTCAGCGACGCGACAAAAATGGCTGATGCTGCAAAGGACTTCGCCTGTGTCGCGACGCACTGAGAACTGCGGGGTATCGAATCTGGGAATGTAGAAGCTTTCGCCGCTTTTTATGATGCATTCGAACTGTACGAAGCCCTTAGGCTCTCCGCGTGGAACAGTATCAATAAGGATTGGTCCAGATGTTGCGCAGGCCATTGCTAATAAGATAACAGGGATAGAAGCGAAGACACATAGGATGCGGGCGGTTCGATCCCGCTGTTGCCGTGTCCACCAAAGTTGGCAGGCTGGAAGTTGAACAAATAATAGAATCCATTCCACACTTTTGTTCATAGTATCTTCTTTTTCTTCGGTTTGCATAACATAAGATTAGGTGTACTAATGAAAATAGCAATTGTTACTCCTCTATGATTGCCTGATCTAATGTTTATTATTAGTTATGGTATATATGGTATTTTTCTTTTTAAATTAGTTTGTGTTGCTACAAATAGCAATCTATGCAAATAAATCCGCCGGGCTTCTTACGCCCTTACCTCCTTGATTTATTACATGAGTATAAATCATTGTTGTCTCCACATTTTTATGTCCTAATAGTAGTTGTATTGTTCTGGTATCATATCTTGACTCTAACAAATGGGTCGCAAATGAATTCCTTATATGGCAACTATCCTGTTTAACAATTCACGTATTTTAAATCGCTTGGTTAACAGCATTTTAGATAACAGTATCATATAAATGATGTCCCCTTTGTATCCCTATTCTTGGATCGATTGAAATTTTTGTTGCCGGAAAAACATACTGCCAGCCGAACTTCTTTCCAGCATTGGGGTATTCTACTCCCTCATGTTAAAATTTATTTACCACATCACAATAAATCAGGAATTTAGCAGTATATTTTTATTTTTGCGTTCAATAGTTCAACCTCGTTATACCCCAGGTCTACCTGAACACAACAGCCCAATGTTATGAACCGCAATAAGATACGTTGTTTTCCCCGAACCTCCACCACTTCTCCCATTGCCCCTTTCAAAGGTCCCTTCACAATCCTGATAAAATCACCTTTCGCAATTCGTTCTGTAGTGATTTCAATCCCGCAATGATCATATTCAACAAAAATTTTCAGGGACTGGATCTGTCTTTCCGGGATCACGGCAGGCTTATTTTCAAATTTAACGTACCTCAGTACCCCCCTGGCTAATAGTACCTCGTAATATTCTTTCATACTTACCCGAACAAAAATGTATCCTGGTAACAAGGGTTCTTCGATTGTTTTTATCCGGTCGCTCCATTGATGTTTCGAAGGTCTTAAAGGCAAATAACATTCAACTCCTTTGGCAAGCAATTCATCATTTACCTTTTTCTCGGTCTGGCATCGCAGATACGCGGCATACCAGTTGTACGACCTTTGGGTTTGGCAGTAGCTCATAAGCAGGTTTTTTAGTTAGACCAGCAGGATGTTTATGGATAATTTTTTACAGAGAATAATCGGAAATACTTATATAAATACTAAAAAGAGACAAAGCATACGCTAAACGACTCACATCATCTGTTTACTAACGATAATCATTTCTTTTACAAGTTTCGGAATATCGGCGATTAAATCAAAAATATCATGGTGGACATATCGTGGACATACCGGTACATAATTATTAAACACGTTATAATTTTCTTTTATACCTGAAATCATTAACTTTACCCTAAAAAATCAGATTTAATAAATCATTTTTGAGAAATGAAAGAAGTTGTCATAAAATATAAAAATCCTAAAACATTGGAAGCCATCAAAGCTCTTTCCAAGTATCTGGACTTTTCCGTTGACATCCCAAAACCAGTTAAAAGGGAAAAGTTAGAATACATCAATGGAGTTCCAGCCATTCCTGGTGATAATTCTATCGACATCTCCGAATTAACTTCCATTTTTACAGGAAAAGAGCTAAATGCAAAGAATTTAAGAACATTAGGATGGCAAAGGTAGTCTATCGATTAAGTCATGGCTTGGCTATTCCAGATTGTTTGATAGCTGCAAGCACCATTCAATCAGGCCTTCAGCTATTTACTTACAATATAAAAGATTTCAAGTTTATTCCAAAACTTGAACTGTATCAACATTGATTCGGTGAGTATTTTATTGAGCCAATTGAGGTATTGACCATCCGGCATTTTTGAAAGAAATTTCGTTTTGGATAATTATTTCAGGTCTGTTCTGCCTGTCTTGTGCATTTCAATACAAGCCATAATAAAAGGACCGATGCCTTTAGGGTCATCATTTCGTATCTCGGTACTGATATAATATTCATAGGATCCGTCGCGATATGGATTTCCTCCGAGGCCGGCCACGGCACAGCAGTTTGTCAGGGAAATGGTGCCGTCTTCATTTTCCTGAATGAAATTTTTCAGAATCCCGTCGAAACCTTTTTTTGCCGGTTTCATGTAAATTTGATCCAGGTATCCCATCCGTATACCTTTGAGCAGGGAGTAGACAACCATACATGAGCCGGTTGCTTCCAGGTAGTTTCCCTCACGTCCGCTTTGGTCCAAAACCTGGTACCAGACCCCGGACACTGTATCCTGAACATTCACAACGGCCCGGGCCGCAGTATTGAAAATAGCAATAATATTCTTACGTCCCGGATGATCTTCAGGAATAAAATCAAGGATATCGACCATCGCCATCAGGTACCATCCCTGGGCCCGGCCCCAAACATGAGGGGAATGTCCCGTCACGGAATCAGCCCATTGTTGTTCCCTGCTTTCGTCCCATCCATGATAATTCAGTCCTGTTACGCTGTCGTCCGTATGTTTTTGGATCACCATCACCTGATTTACGACATCGTCAAAAGCTGAAGGTTCATTGAATACTTTTCCAAACTGAGCGTAAAAAGGATCAGCCATATAAATACCATCCAGCCACATCTGGTACGGATAAACCTGTTTGTGCCAGAATCCTCCTTCACTGGTCCGTGGCTGTGTTTTCAGCTGTTCCCTCAGTAAAAAGATTGCTTTCCTGTATTTTTCATTTCCTGTCTTCTGATAGATCTCAAAGAGAATTTTACCTGAATTGATCAGATCAACATTGTATTTTTCCTTTTTATAGGTACAAATGATCCCGCTGTCATTGATCATTTTATTGGCATAATCCAGACCATACTGATAGTATTGTTGCTCTCCCGTCTCTTCAGTCAGCCGCTGCCCGGCCAGGCTTACCAGTCCCTGGGTATAGCTCCAGACTGGTTTCGGGCTAAAATCAAGCATGGAAGCGTCGGGATTACGTTTCATGTCCGAGTCGGCCATCTTTTTTGCCCAATCGAGCGGAGTCGTGTCCCTGTTTACATTTTGTTTAATGACACAGCTCGGAAAGATGGCTGCCGTCAACAGAATCAGGAATGCAATAAATGGGTTCATCTGCGTATAATGGGTTGTTTTATGGGTCTAACATAGCTGTCCAACGATCTGTTTTTTAATGCATTTTCGATATACATCCGGAATTAATTGACCGAAAACCGGTAACTGCCCGATCCCACTTTCACCATGACATAACCATCTTCCGTTCCCGCGAGTTCTATATCTTTATTGGCCGAAAGCTTTTTGCCGCCTTCCTCTATACGTCCGGCATCAGTTGCCGGAATAAA
>JBDKTZ010000509.1:0-3777 GCA_039679975.1 Prolixibacteraceae bacterium | reverse complement strand
ATGATCATATTACCCATACCATTTGGGTCGCAGCTCTTTGGATGAGCGGATCATCGCCTGACCAGATGGTATGGCGGGCCTCGAAACCCGGACTGGAGCCGGAAGAAACCGGGCAGTTTATGCTGGTAAAAAGCAGCGACGACGGGATAAGCTGGTCTCAGCCTGCCAATATTACCCGGCAAATCAAGGACCCCGCCTGGCAATTATTGCTGCAAGGGCCTGGCAGAGGCCTCTGCATGACAAACGGAACACTGGTCTTCCCTGCGCAGTTTAAAAAAAATACAGGATCGCAGGCATTGGACGGAGGCAGTTATACCTGCCATTCCACCATTGTTTACAGCGAAGATGGCGGCCTTTCATGGAAGATAGGAACAGGGGCTAAACCCAATACCACTGAAGCACAGGTCGTGGAACTGGCCGACGGTTCCCTGATGCTGAACATGCGCGATGATCTCAACCGAAAAGATAAAAGTGAAACCAACGGACGGGCCGTAAGCATGACCGAAGACATGGGAAAAACATGGACAGTCCATCCCGGCTCAAACTCAGCATTGCCTGAACCCAATTGCATGGCCAGCCTGATCAGTGCCGATATCCCGGTGAATGGCATCCGCCGGCAAGTCCTTTTCTTCTCAAACCCCAATAACAAAACGGAACGCAAAAATATGACCATCAAAGCCAGCCTGGATAACGGGATGACATGGCCTGGTGAATACCAGGTGGAACTGAACGAAGAGGCCGGATTTGGCTACTCCTGTCTTACCATGATCGGTGAAAAAAATGTTGGCATCCTGTATGAAGGAGAAAGGGAACTTTACTTCCAGACCATTCCCGTGAACGATATTATAAAATGATTAAAAACCATGAATCGTAAATTATTTCACCCGGCTACAGTGATTCTGATCTGCATTCTGAATACACTAAACGCCTATTGTGCTGAACCCGTCTCCATTGATTCGGTCCGGATCAGGGCAAACAATATCCCTCTTATCACCAACACGATGAACAACTTCGCCTTCACAATCCGTATATATGCTCACCCGGGAACAGAAGAAACCAATCTCAGAAAAGTAAGCATTTCGATCGATAAGCCGGAGGTTTTGGAAACAGTGAAAGTGGTCGGCCCCTCCTTCAGAAACAGCTGGTCTGATGAAAACGGAGAAGTTATTCAGTATTTTACCCTGGGTTCGCAATCCGCCCGCCATGAGGTTGTTATTGACGGGAAAATGCCGCTTCGCGAGGGAGAAAACATTTTTCAGGTTTCACTGCTGCCCAAACAGGATATTAACCTGACAGAAAAAGTATCTGTACACATCAGTGCAATGGAATTCAGCTCAGGTGAAAATATTCCGGTTCAGTATGTTGATCATTCTTTCCGTATGGGAACTTTGTTACGGACAGCAGGACAGGACCGTATCCATACTTACCGCATTCCTGGCCTCGTAACCACTCAAAAGGGCACGTTAATCGCCGTGTATGATATCCGGTACAATAACGACCGGGATCTGCAGGAAGACATCGACGTGGGAATGAGCCGGAGTACGGATGGCGGACAAAACTGGGAGCCGATGAAGGTCATCATGGATATGGGAGAATGGGGAGGTTTGCCCGACAGTAAAAACGGAATAGGCGATCCTTCTGTTTTGATAGACCTGTCGGACAATACGATCTGGGTTGTCGCATTATGGGTGCATGGCAATTATTCCAGCATTCAAAACAACAGGTTTTCGCAAAAAGGATTGGAACCACTGCCCGACGGTAGCGGGAGCCAGCTTATCCTGGTTAAGAGCGTGGATGACGGGAAAAGCTGGTCACAACCCATCAACATTACCCGGCAAACAAAAGATCCTTCCTGGGAGCGGTTCCTGCAAGGACCGGGAAGGGGGATTTGCATGACCGACGGCACCCTGGTGTTTCCTGCACAATTCCTCGACCCGGCCCGCGGAAATGCTGCGTCTACGATCATCTACAGCCGGGATCACGGGCAGAGCTGGGAAACAGGACTACCTGCCATCCCGGGTACTTCCGAGGCACAGGTCACACAACTTTCGGACGGCCGCCTGATGCTCAATATGCGCGGCAATCAGAAAGCCCGTCTGGTGGCCGTCAGCCCCTCTCCTGATCAGCCATGGACCGTCCATGAGACCTCGGCCAAAGCCCTGCCTGAACCAGGATGCATGGCCAGTTTGATCAGCACTGACATGCTTGTCAATAATAAAATGCAACGGGTACTTTTCTTTTCCAATCCTTCAAATACGGAAACCCGTTCACATATGACCATCAAAGCCAGTTTGGACAACGGGATGACATGGCCGGCCGATTATCAGCTTGAACTGAATGAAAAGAACGGATATGGCTATTCCTGTCTGACTGTGATTGATAAAAAGACGCTGGGCATCTTATATGAAGGAGTCCGGGAACTTTATTTTCAGAAAATACCGGTTGTCGATATCTTGTCCGGAAGAAACTAATAACGTTGAAGTAGCGACAGACAAGAGAATGAAAAAACCGGAAGGAGAAAGAACATTTAAAACACTCAGTCAAAAATGAAAAATGCAAAGATTGACCGATACAACACAACCATAATTTTTTTTATAATAATTTAATGAATGATCTTAGATGATGACGAATAAAATTGAAGGATTGATCGCTGCCCCCTTTACACCAATGCAGCCGGGGGGAGAAATAAATTATGACAAAATTCCGGATTATTATGCCTTTCTGCAAAAAAATGGGATTGCTGGTGCTTTTATCAACGGATCTACAGGAGAAGGGGTCTCCCTTACTCAAAAAGAAAAATCGAAAATTACCACGATCTGGTGTCGTCAGAAAAAGGCAGGGGAAGGCTTAAAGATCATTAATCTTGTTGGGGGAACCTCCTACGCGGAATGCATCGAAAATGCGTTAATGTCGGCAGAAGCAGGGGCAGACGCTGTTGCAGTCCTGTCTCCTTACTATTTTGTTCCCCGCGGCGCCGGTGAACTGGCAGAATTCTGTGCCCGCGTTGCAGAATCAGTACCCGGTTTGCCGGTTTATTTTTATCATATCCCCGTATTAACAGGCTGTTATATTCCTATGTCCGGGTTTCTGCAGAAAGCAGAATCAATGATCCCAAATCTCGCGGGGATCAAGTATACCCATGAAGATTTTATGGATTTCCAAACGTGTTTAAACTTTCGAAACAAAAAGTACGACATGCTTTGGGGACGCGATGAAAACCTTCTCTCGGCTTTGATCCTGGGGGCACGTGGCGGCGTCGGAAGTACTTTTAATTACGCCGCTCCGCTATATCATCAGTTAATCCATGCCTTTGATAACGGACAGTTCGAAGAAGCCCGCGATCTGCAGCAAACAGCTATCAATATGATTATGTTGTTAGGCAAATACGGAGGAATCTCAACCGGAAAGGCGTACATGAAATATGTAGGGCTTGATTGCGGAGAATTCAGGCTGCCCGTAGCCAATAAGTGGGCTGCTGTTTTCCCTGATTTTGAAAAAGATGTTCAATCCCTGAAAATGGAAGGTTTATTTTCAAAAATGTAATCTGTAAAGTTGCTATTCTGCTGGACTTGCAGAGATGTTTCCTGCTGATTCTTCTGATTGAAAGCAGAATTGTCCGCAAACAACAATGACCTTAAATAAAAAAATAAGCTGAGACATTTAATCTTTGAGATATGGGGAATTTTTTAAAGAGGAGATGGTATCCATGGCTGGTCGTTGCCCTGTTGTGGGGGGTGGCTTTATTGAATTACATGGACCGGCAAATGCTTTCAACGA
>JBDKTZ010000015.1:0-7836 GCA_039679975.1 Prolixibacteraceae bacterium | reverse complement strand
TAAATCGCAGGGAAGAGGATATCTTTAAACTTAGGTCCGTTGTCAGGATAAAATTCTTTGAGATAGTCGGCATCCAAATCAATCGTTTTGTTGGTTTGCGCTTCGTTAATCACGGCATCACAAGCAGTGACTGCATCATTATACTTGTCCGACTTCCCGGCATAGACGGGGGCATTCAGGTATAGTTTGGCTAAGAGCGCGTAAGCCATCCATTTGGTGGGGCGCCCGTAAGTTGTTTCGCCGGTAGCTCCGCTAAGATCGGGAATGGCTTCTTTCAGTTCTTTTTCGATAAATTCGAAAACGGTAGTCCGGGCAACCCGCCCGCCCACTTCAGCATCTTTGCCAAAAGTGGTTGTTAAGGGAACATCGCCCCACATGTCGATGGCCAGAAAATAATAAAAAGCCCTCATGGCGCGGATTTCAGCTATACCCATTTTTTGAAATTTGGACTCAGCCTGAGCCTGGAATAACGGAAGAAGACTGTTGCATTTACTGATACCGCTGTAACAGCATTGCCAGGCTTCTTTGATAAAACGCTGGTCGGCAGTCCAGGTGTGGTGATGGTGGTTATAATAGCGGCCTGCATCGTACCAGTTTCCGCCATTAGCCGTAAGAACCATCCCGTCGCCTGTACACTCCTGGCAAAACCAGATCGCTTGCATATAGTGTTGGCTCAGGTTGGTGAAAATGGGGCCTTCTGCCGCCACGAAATCTTCTTCAGTAAGCGGAAAAATATCCGGGGTCAACTCCGATACAACCGGCGTATCCAGGTCGGTACATCCGGCAAAAAGCAAAAGCGCTGAAGTAATGGAAATTACAAAGCTTCTAAATGTATAGTGTGCCATGATCTGCATTATTTTTAATTCGATTAAAAATCAACATTCACTCCAAAAATTAAGGTCCGGGTTTTCGGATAAAAGTTGTCATTGTCAATACCAGGTGTCAATCCGCCCATATATACTTCGGGATCGAGCCCTTTGTAGCCGGTAATTACAAAAACATTATTGACCGATGAGTACACCTTCAGATTTTTGATCGCCGGAACCTTGTCCATTTTGAATGAATAAGCTAATGTCAGGTTATCCAAGCGAATATAATCGCCTTTTTCAAGGTATCTGGACGAAGAATAGTGAGCCCGGTCATCATTAATAGGTTCGTTCATGGTCATTTTGGGCATATTGTAGTGGGTTACTTCTGCCGGATAATTCAGGTCGGCACGGGTCACATTCAATATTTTATTCCCGGCAACACCACGGAGCAGAAAGTCCAGACTGAAGTTTTTATAGGCAAATGAGTTAAACCATCCACCAGTTACTTTAGGCTGAGCGTTGCCCATATAAAAATGGTCTTTATCCGACGGATTGATCGTCAGAGCGCCATCAGCAGTGTAGAACTGAGAAACACCGTCTTCATTGCGGCCGGCGTATTTCCAAATCCAGAATTGCCCGATCGGGTAACCTTCTTCGACAATCTGTACATAATTCCCGGATTGCCCGTGTTCACCGACTCCCGCCATTTTTTGATATTCAAGACTGAAGTTTTCGTTCGATAGCTTATTCAGGTTATTATCGTTGAAGGAAAGATTGAATGTGGTATTCCATGTTAAGGTATGACTTTTTACGGGGATAGCGCTGATCGATCCTTCCCATCCCTTATTTTCCATCTCCCCGACATTGGCGAGCAAAGAAGGGATGTAGTATTGGGAGGCAGGAACTGCATAAGTAAACAACATATCCTTCGTAACTTTGTCATACCATTCGATCGTGCCGCTTACTCTTCCCTGTAAAACAGAAAAATCGAGTCCGACATTTAAGATACCTGTACTTTCCCACTTCAGGTCAGGATTCTCATTTTGACTGGGGGTGATCGAAGTAATGAACGCCCCGTTGCTGTAGAACTTTCCGCCCGGGCCATAACGCAACCGCGCGATTAGCGGATCAAACCCCAGGGAATTCCCGCTTATCCCGTAACCCACACGCAGTTTCAGATTATCAAAAACCTTCTGGTTTTTCATAAATGGTTCTTCCGAAATTCTCCAGCCTGCTGATGCAGAAGGGAAAGATCCCCATTGGTTGTTTTTCCCAAAAGCAGATGAACCATCCCGGCGAATAGTCGCCTGAAGCAGATATTTGCCGGCATATGAATAATTAAGACGGGCATAAGCTGATATCATGCGTAAAGTTAAAATTGCAGTCTTTCCATATTCGACAACATAACCCGACGCGCCGCTGCCCATTCCCAGGTTATTGTAACTGATCTGATCGGAAACGAAGTTCTTATTTTCTGACTGAAACCCGTTGCCGGTAACATCTTCCTGCCAGGAATAGCCTGCCAGAAGTTTTACATCGTGTTGGCCGAACGCCTTTTCATAGGTTAAAAAGCTTTCTAAAAGCTTTTTTTCATTTTCATATGCATTGCGGGCAGCTAAACCATTTAGTCCCTGGGCAAGCGATGATTCCTTTCCATAATACGTTCTTCCGTTTGACTGGCTGTTTTGATATGATGCATTCAATTCGTAATCGAGGCCTTTCAGTACATTAAATTGAAGTTGTGCGCTTCCCAATATGGTTTTATTCCGGTTGTTGGCATCATTCTGTGCAAGCAATGCGACCGGGTTTTTGGCACCGGGATGGTCAAAGTTTTCATTGTATTTCCCGTTTTCATCTTTGATACTGACAGTTGGCAAATAGGCGATCATATTCAAAAGGAAATCGCGGTTCCCGTTCAGAGAAGCGCCGTCGGTATTAGATGCCGGGAGAATCTTTGAATCGGACATATTGGCGGTAATGGTCAAGCCGATTTTCAGACGGCCGTTCATGGCCTTTTGTTTTACATTCGCCATCAACGAAACAGTGTTTACTCCGGTTTCTTTGATGATTCCTTCGACCTTCTTATAGGTAAGACTTGAAAAATAGGTGGTTTTATCCGTGCCCCCGCCAATTGAAAGATTGTTATTATGCGACACTCCGATACGGGTAACCTCGTCCATCCAGTCGGTTTTGGCATTGTCTTCGTCTTTAGGGGAAACACTCAGGTTGTTTTTTGTCAGGAACGAACGATATTCATCGGCTGACATCATATCAATTTTATTTGAAATCGTCTCGATGCCCACATACCCGTTGTACGAAATTTTTGTGTTGCCGGCTTCGCCTCGCTTTGTTGTGATGATGATAACCCCGTTAGCCGCTTTCGATCCGTAAATGGCAGTCGCGGAGGCATCACGCAAGACGTCGATCGACACGATGTCGTCCAGGGATCCAAGGATTCCTCCCGGAACGCCGTCAACAACATAAAGGGGTTGCTGCGCTTCACCGATCCGCAAAGTGGAAGGACCGCGAAGCATCACCGCGGTTGCTCCTGTCGGGTTACCATCTTTGGTGATATTTAACCCGGGAACCTTACCCTGCAGGACCTGCATCACATTGGTATGCGTACCGACATTAAAATCTTTTGAGGTTACTGTTGTCACAGAACTGGTCAGGTCCTTTTTCTTAATTGAACCGTATCCGATCGCTACGACTTCTTCTATCCCGATGGTTTCGTCCAAAAGTGTGACATTGATCGTGGACTTTCCCTCTACAGGTACTTCCTGCTTTGCCATTCCTACGAACGAAAATACCAGAACGGCGCTCTCCGGCACATTTTTGAGTATGTATTTACCGTCAGCATCTGTAACCGTACCCATTTCTGTGCCTTTAATTGTTACTGTGACTCCCGGTATGGATGCTCCGGAAAAACCAGTGACTATTCCGGAGACCGTGCTTTTGGGTTGGTTTGTGTATGTGTTTATTGGCCCGCGTTCAATCCCTCGCTTGCTGGTTATGATGATATATTCATTTTTGACTGAAAACGATAATTTTTCAGTATCCAGTACTCTATCCAGGATTTGTTCAACCGATTCATTTTGGAATTTATAAGACACTCTTTGCATATCATCCAGATCCGATTTGTTATAGGCAAACCGGAAATTACTGTTTTGCTCCAGGTAAAGGAACAGTTCGTGTAAGGTCCCGTTTTCGATCGTGAATGAAAAATGGGCATTTTGAGAATATGTCCCTGCCGATATCGCTATGAATGATATCAGCATAAAAAGTCCGGTTAGTTTCATCGTTCTCCAAATTTTTTTCAAAAGGGCGTTCCTGTTCCGCACCCCTTGTTGGTGTAAATCATCTTTTTTCATAAATTTGAATCGTTTTAAAATTACTTTATTACAAATTTTACAGGGAACAGCCGATCGCGAGTTGGTTGTTCCCTTGTTTAATGAAGGTAGGTTACCGCATAGGCACTTGATCTTTTTTGGTTAATACAATTTTATTATTCTCAATTCCATAGTTTATTCCGATTGTCTCGTCAATGATTTCAAACAAACGCGTCAGCGGTTCTCCTTTTTTCAGCCGCAGCGTCAGGTAATCATGTTCAAATTGGTTCACCGGGTAGTATATATCGATATTAAACCACCGCTCGGTGTTTCTGATCACATCATTAAATGGTGTATTGTCGAAAATTAATTGTTTATCGATCCAGGCTCCGATCATTTCCTGATTAAAGGCTCTCGTTGCTGCTGTGGTCGTTTCTTTATTGAAAACGAATGATTGTCCTGAAGTTAACAACTGCCGCCCGGTATTTCCCGCGTCGTAATTGATCTGAACGTCTACTTTTCCTTCAAACAACGAAGTCTGAACCATTGCGTCATCCTCATAACCTTTCACGTTGAATGCGGTCCCCAGCGCCTTCACGTTCATATTCTGCACATGAACAATAAAGGGTTTTGCGGCATCTTTTTTAACTTTGAAGAATGCCTCGCCGCTCACCGTAAGTTCCCTGTTTTTCTTGCCGTAAAATACGCTGTAGGTGATCCGGGTATCTACATTTAACCACACAGAACTGCCGTCGGGTAAGACAATGCTGGTTTGTTCACCTTTATTGGTTGCCAGGGTGAAGTATTCTTCAGATGGAAAAAAGTACCGGCAGGTAACCCACGATGTATAGACCAAAAGCGGCAAAAGAAATATAGCGGCATATTTTCGGATAACCGGAATTGGCTGCATGAAAGGGGATACGGAGGCTTCCCGTTTTTCAATCTCGTCCCAAATGGTTTTAACTTTTAATTTGATTTCGGAAGAAGATGTTTCGGGAATTTCATCCAGGTAGAAGTTAAGCTCGTTAAAATTTTCGGGATTTCGTAAGAAAATTTCTATATCAGACAATTCCTGCCGATCCAGCGGACGTTTCTGATAAAGCAGATCGATCACTTTTTTAAAAGGTGTTGTTTCAACCATGAGTTCCCTTCTTTAATGCTAGTTATCCATGATACGGATTTAAAAATTATTTCCGTAATGGGGTTTTAAATTTTTTTTGAAATGTACTGCGGGAGGTTATCAATTGTTGGCTGTCCGGCCTGCCGGTCAGTTATGACTTCACATATGGAACAAAAGAAAAACCAGGTAAGCCAGGTATTGTTTGATGGCCTGAGCGATTGTGCTGTTGGCCGACCGCATTTGCATGTCTACCGTATTTTCTGAAATTTTCAGTAAGGCTGCTATTTCACGGTAACTTTTTCCTTCCAGCCTCGAAAGTTTAAAGATCTCCTTTCTTCGTGCGGGGAGTTGATTGATCTTCTCTGCCAAATAATGTTCAAATTCCCTGTATTCCGCATCATTTACCGAAGAATCGGCATTAGAGGCGTAACCTGAAAGCAAAGAGTCCAAATATTTCCGTTTGGAATAAAGTTTCCGAAGGTGATCGTAAATCTGGTTTTTCGCGATCGTGAACAGGTAAGGCTTCAGAGGCTTGCTTTCATCAAGATTTTCCCGGTTGAGCCAAAGGCTGACAAATACTTCCTGAACAATTCCTTCCGGATCTTCTTCCGAAGGCAACGCTTTCCGGATAAAGAGGAACAGGTAATTTTTGTAATAGTCAAAAACAGCTTCAAAAGCTTTTTTATCACCGTTTTTTAGCTTCTTAACCCAGTTACTTTCATTATTTGTGAACGATAGTTTCATAAAAATGATCTGAAAAAGGGACCAAAGGGAAATTACAGCGAAGTTATATCTTTTGAAATTGATTTCAATTTTACTTAAAGTTAAGAAAGGCTGCCCTGTATAGCTATACCGGTCAGAAACACCTTCACCCAACCGTCAGCGAAGGAGCAGCGAAAGATCACCGAACGATCAGAGGTTTGATAATATACTGTTTCATAAGGTAATAAGATATTCCATAAGCGTCCGGGAAAAATATTTTTCCCGGACAACAAGGAAAAGATTCATTTATTTTTAGTTTTGTGCTTCTTACCTGTTGCATACTAATGGAAAACAACGATTCTGAACTTTTGTACAGGTTGAAACATGACGGTGAAATTGCCTTCAAGGTTATTTTCAATAAATACTATTCACGGCTGTATTACTTTATCCTTGAGTTTATTTTAATGGATGATCAGGCCGAGAATATTGTTCAGGACACCTTTTGTACATTGTGGATCAAGCGCAATGAATTAAAGGATGATTCCAATCTTTCCGCTTATCTTTTTACGGTGGCAAAGAACAACTGTTTGTACCGGTTAAGGGATCAGCGGTACCGGCAAAGGCTTTTTACTTCAATTCCCTTCAGCAGGGACGAGATCGATTTGAATGCAGAGGCATTGGACACCCTCAATTCGTCCGCGGAGACCTTCATGGAAATTGACAGTATTATTGCAGGTACCATGGAAGAACTCCCGCCGCAGTGCAAAAGAATTTTCCTGATGAGCCGTTTCGAAGAAAAGAAAAACAGGGAAATTGCAGAAGAACTCAATATCTCAGTTAAAGTTGTTGAAAAGCACATCTCCAAAGCATTGAAAAAATTCAGGGAATCATTGAAAGATTACCTGCCCTTTGTAACTTACCTGTTCCTTCCGTAATCCGTTTCACTTCAAAAAAAAATAAACCGGCAGGGTGGGTAACCAGTTCTTCGTGCATTGTTCTTGTAAACAGTTTTTAAAAGACACGTGAATTCAAATGATAAATCCGGATCACATATTCAACCTGATCACCGGAAACATGGAACCTGAACAAAAACAGGCCGTCTGTTCCGAGGTTAAAAAAAACGCAGAAGCAAAAGTGCTTTTTAAAAGAGCGAAGCTTACATGGGCGCTGATGTCATCTTCCAGGAAGGCCCCTGACTATAAAATCGAAGCATCATACCGGAGTGTTCATGAAAGAATTTTTCCGCAGAAAAGTATTTTCAGAATTCATTCGTATTTGAGATACGCGGCTGTGGTGGTTTTAGCAATTGGTATTCCCTTATTGACCTTCTTTTTGGGGAGACAAAATAAAGGGGGACTCGATCCCATGGTAAGATACACAAATGTGATTGCCGATAAAGGACAGATTTCTAAAGTTATTCTGCCCGACAGTTCTGTTGTATGGTTAAATTCGGGCACGACTTTGACTTATGACCACAACTTTGGTTATAAAAACCGGGAATTGAACTTAGAGGGAGAAGCTTATGTGGTGGCAAGTAAAAATAAGGATCTGCCCATGATCGTGGCCTCGGACAACTTAAAGGTGAGGGTATTGGGGACGCGTTTCAATGTAGATGCCTATTCTGAAGAAGAATTAATTAAGGTCACACTGGAGACGGGGCAGATCGAATTACTGAATTCAACTGTTAAAAGTTTCAGGGTGCAAATGAGACCCGGGCAAATGGCAGAATTCACGCGTCGCACCGGAAACGTGGAAGTGCGCGATGTCCGGTCGCAAAATTATACCAACTGGAAAAACGGAGAATTGATCTTCATTGATACACCAATGGATGAAGTAATCAGAAGACTGGAAAGAAAATTTGATATTGAAACAGAAG
>JBDKTZ010000253.1:0-2476 GCA_039679975.1 Prolixibacteraceae bacterium | reverse complement strand
TCCGCTCCCGTTCCCGAAGTATGATCTTGTTGCGGTGCCCTCTTTCCAGTATAACGGGATGGAGCATCCGGGCGCTGTTTTGTACAGGGCATCCAGTCTCTTTTTGGAAGGTCGTCCGACCTCTCAGGAAATGCTGCAGCGGGCTAATCTGATCGCCCACGAAACTGCGCATATGTGGTTTGGCGACCTGGTGACCATGCCCTGGTTCGATGAAGTCTGGCTGAAAGAGGTTTTTGCGAATTTCATTGCCGACAAGGTGGTTTCACCTTTGTTCCCGGAGTTTGATCAGGATTTGCTGTTCCTGCTGGCCCATCAGTATCCGGCTTACGGCACCGACCGGACCGGGGGAACGCACCCGGTGGGACAGGAGCTGGATAATTTAAGGGATGCCGGCACGCTTTACGGGCCTGTTATTTACCATAAGGCGCCGGTGATCATGAAAATGCTGGAGAAAAAAATCGGAGCCGAAACATTGAGGAAAGGCCTTCAGCGCTATCTTCATCAGTTTTCCTTTGGAAATGCCGGATGGCGTGATCTGATCGCGCTGCTCGATACAACCGGGTCCCTTAAAGTATGGTCCGATGCCTGGGTATACCGGGCGGGACGGCCTCATCTGCATGCCAGGATTGACAACGATGATCTGGTTATTGACCAGACCGATCCGTCAGGTGAAAACAGATGCTGGCAGCAGGCGGTTGAGCTTGTATGGCCCGATGGCGATTCATTAAAGAGGCAGGTTGTTGAACTTGAAGATTCGCAGATCAGGATACGGGATCATTTCTCCGGCGGGGATCCGGAGTGGCTTTATCTGAACGGGAATGGCCAGGCCTACGCCTATGTGGAGATGGACAAACCTGCTCAACAGGTTTTTATCCGTCACCTTGCCGGTCTGGATGATGATCTGCTGCGAGCCGCTGTGTGGACCGATCTCTATGAAAATCTGATGCAGGGTGACCTTACACCGGGCGGCTTTCTGCAGGCTGTTATGAATAATCTTCCGGAAGAAAAGCATGCGGTCATCTTTGAACGGATCTTATTATATCTGGAAGACGTGTACGTTTATAGTGCGGATCAGGAAACAAGGAAGGTCTATGCAGAGCAAACAGAGCATCTCATCGGGGAAGAGATGAAGCGGCGGCCGGATCAGCGGAATGCGCTGACCAGGGCGGCTATCCGGCTCTATTCTTCTTCCGGAGCGCTTTCCCGGCTTTATCAGGTCTGGAAATATCAGGTCGCGATGGAAGGATATACGCCAACCGAAAGGCAACAGAATGATCTGGCATTCTATTTTGCTTTAAAATGGCCGGAGCGGGCAGAAGAGATCCTGAATGTTCAGGAATCGCGCCTGACCAATCCCGACGAACGCCGGCGGTTTCAGTTTATCCGGCAAAGCCTGGATCCGGATCAGGCGGCGCGCAATGCCTTTTTTACTTCCCTGTTACGGGCTGATAACCGGGAACATGAACCTTGGGTAAACGATGCCCTGGCCTTTTTGAATCATCCGCTCCGGGAACCGGAAAGCGTTCGTTATATTCGTCCGGGCCTGGAGGTTTTGCAGGAGATCCAGTCGACCGGCGACATCTTTTTCCCGCAATCATGGCTCGATAACCTGCTCACCGGTCACCAGAGCACGGAGGCAGCCGATACCGTTCGCCGCTTTTTGAAGGAACACCCGGATTATCCAGAAACCCTGAAACGAAAGATCCTGAAATCGGCCGACTTTCTGCTAAAATCAAGATGAAACAGCTATGGGTCATAAAAATGAACAAGGTCGCCTGACCGGAAGCTGTTATTTCATCTTCCGGCCAATCACGCGACGGTGTATGTTAACCATTTTGACCGGTTATTCTTTTGAAGATTCAAGCCGGTGGCGGATTTCCTCTTTGATACGCTTTCCAATATCGGACGGGGCAGGAGTTTCAAGAGGCGAAAATGCGACAACACCGGCTGCCGGGTTGTAATTCGAAAATCCGTAACCGCTTTGCTGCGGGCCGACATGCTCCTTCCATTCACTCCAGTGCGTATTTTTCAGCAGAGATTGAGGGATCTCCCCGGTCAGCCGGTTCTGCGACAGCCACAACGCCACCAATTGGGGCAATGTTCCCAGGTCCGCGGGTATGGTCCCTGCCAGGTCATTTTGGTGCAAAGCCAGCGATTCAAGGTAAGTGAATGCCGTAAGGTAAGCCGGAATACTTCCGGAAAGCTTGTTCCCATAGAGGTGCAGGGCTTTTATGTTGGTCAAAACTGACCAGTTGTCCGGGATACTCCCCGTAAATGTATTCAAACTGAGGTCTATATAAATCAGTTTTTTGTAGTTTGACCAGGCGGGCGGAATAGTCCCCTGTAGGTTGTTCTCATGGAACGAAAGGTATTCCAGTTCATCCATGCCTGGCGACATCTGGGGTAAGGCAGTGAATTCGTTCATACTAAGGTCGCAGACCAACAGTTTTGACGAGTTCAACGCAGGGATACTGCC
>JBDKTZ010000203.1:0-13970 GCA_039679975.1 Prolixibacteraceae bacterium | reverse complement strand
CGGGAAAGCGATTTGCTGATTAATCCCAATCTCGTTCAGTCATATGGATGGTAATTACAAAACCGTTAAACTTCAAGAAAATGAAACGAATCACTTCATATATTTTGTTGGGAATATTATCGCTCACGTTAATCTGTTGTAAGGAATCGCCATTCGGACAAACACCGGTCGATGATGTAAGCCCCGGCCGGGTGACGGTGGAGAACGTTACTGCTGTTCCCGGGGGCGCCATTATTCGTTATAATGCCCCTGCCGACAACGATTTGTTGTACGTCAAGGCAGAATATCTGCGGAATGGTAAGATCGCTTCCACGCTTTCTTCCAGTCAGGTGAATACGCTAAAGATTGAAGGTTTGCCGCCTTTCACAGAAAGCACGGAAGTGAAATTAATAGCTGTCGACGCAAGCAAAAATGAATCCGAGCCTGAACTGGTAACGATTAATCCGTTGGAATCTCCGCTGATTACGATTCTCGATTCGTTTGAACCCTACGCCGATTTTGGCGGGTTCAGCGCCCGTTGGGAAAACAAAACCTTAGTAGAGATCGGCATCACAGTCCTTTACGACACCTTACAATCCGGTTCCTTTAAAGAAGGAACTACTTTCTATTCCGAGACAGTCAAAGACAGCACATTATTTGGGCCGTTTAAGGATAAGAAAACTTCATTTAAGGTCTACCTGACGGATAAATGGGGAAACCAGTCGCCCGAAAAGGAGTTTGAACTGACTCCTTTTTATGAAGTTCTATTGGACGGTAACAAGTTTGACTTGGTAGAAATTATAACGGATCATACACCGCAGTATTTGGGTTATTTCCCGGATTGGCACGCTATGTTTGACGGAAAGCTAGATAATGCCGGATTTATTTCTGACCCAAAAGAAGATGGGTTTCCTGTAGTTATGACTTTTGATTTCGGTCAAAAAGTTAAATTATCCAAATACCGGATCTTTCAACGAACGGAATTAGACCTTGCATTTATCCACTGGAACCTGAAAGATTATGAACTCTGGGGAACGGATCATATTGACGAATCAACTTTTACAGATAAAGTGTACTGGTCTAACGGAGAAAGTGCGCCATGGAAAAACGATTGGGTGCAACTGACCAATTCCCATGTTTATAAACCATCAGGAGATGAAAACCCGGTGTCTGCCGAAGATGTAGCCGCGGCTAAAGCCGGATATTCTGAAAAGTTCAGGACTTCCGATGCTCCGGTGAGGTACTTTAGGATCGTAGGGAAGTCAACTTACGCCGGATGGGTGGGTTGGCAAATTGGAGAGTTAATGATGTGGGGCGATGATAAAAATTTTAAATAATGACAAAATATAAGATCATGAGAACGCAGTCAGTATTTTGTATATTCCTCATCTTATTAATGAGTGGGTGTAAGGATCTTATCGATATTCACGAAGTTTATCTTGACAGAGGCGAACAACACTATTCAGGAAAGCCCGCCGCGATCGAGCTTCATCCGGGAAGGTACAGAATGGAAGTTCAGTTTCTGAAAAGCATAGATCCCAACGTAATGAAATATGTGATCTATTGGAATGACAAGGCCGATTCTGCAGTGGTCACGCCAACTGCCGGAGCGGATACTGTCAGGACAATTATTACGGGATTAAAAGAACAAAACTACAATTTTATAATTGTTTCTTTTGACGCACATGAAAGCAGGTCCCTGGAATCGTTAAAGAGCGGAAAGGTTTACGGCGATAAATACGAGGCGGGTTTATTAAGCAGGGCCGTTACGATCAGCAATTCATTGGCCGGACTGGTGCTGACCTTCGGGAACGCGGAACCCGCCAATGTGGCCACGGAGGTAAGCTATACCAGTGCGTCGGGAGCGCTCAAAACGGTAAGCGTACCATCCAAAGTCAATACGTATACGATTCCTGACAATAAAGGGGGACAAATTTCATTGAAATCATCTTTTGTGCCGGGAAAGGGTATCGACACATTTTACAGCGTAGTGGCAGTTAAATCGTTCAACCCGGTCGCGGCCGATTATACCTGCACCGGAAGCATGACCGACTATGCCAACAGCGGCTTAACGGGGCCATATCCATGGAACGTAACCTTGAGGGCGACCTCTTTAACTCAGGTTGAATTGGTCGATAATGATTATACCGACGATGTTTATCATTGGATAAAGAGCGGTGGAAGTGATTCCTATTATGGCGATTTTGGAGTTGTCATTAGTTTCGATACCGACCTGAATGTCGTCAGTGTGGTCAATAAATACGGCCAACCGGCGGCAAACGGACGTTCAGCAGAGCTGGATCCGTCGGGGGTTAACAAGTATGATCCGGTTACCAAAACATTAAAAGTGAAGTACTGGATGAATCAACCTTCAGTCATTACTCCTCACCGGACAAGCTTTGATGAAACATTCACCATGAAATAAGCACATTTCAGCAAGTTTTCATAAGCATAGAGACCACCAAGAGCGCCAGGTATTCAACGGGAAAACGATTCACGCGATATCTGGCGTTTCTTTCTGGTTGTTTTATTTGAATCTTATCAATTGGCTAAAAGCAATTGCCATTCCTATGGGAAGTATTTACTTGCTTGGTTTATTTCTTGCAAAATATATTTTCTAATTACCTATGAACTATGAAATTTCAAAAAACATTATTATTCAAGACAATAATAAACCTGGCAACATTTGCTTTGGTGATGTTACTATTTGCATATTTGCGTAATTCCGGGAAGTTTATATTCTCAAATTTAATTCTGCCATATGGAGTGGTTAGCGTCGGTGTAATCATATTCACTGTTGGAAAACATCTAAAGGCGGAACGCTGGGAAAAACGGATACTGCTTAATGAACCTGGTGTCGGTGCAATTGGCAGGGACATAAAGGGCAGGTACGAGTATATTCATATACTTGACGATAGCATTGCTTTTTCGCTTACTGAAAAATGTGATTGTAAGGAATTGATGGATTGCTATTCATGGACAATAAATAACCTGTTTAAGTCCATAACTGTGTTTTTGGTGTTTTTACCCTTGTTTGCTGCTTTTTCTACTATGATGTTTTATGAAAAAGATACCTATCATATGATTTACGGCGTGCTGATTTTACTTGCTTTTTTGTTTATCGTTGTAAAAATGTTATTCTTTGCCTCGGGCAAGACTTTAATCCCAAAAAACGACATCGCTAACATAGAGATAAAACATACCCTATTTGGAACGGCATTGCTAATAAAGTACAAAGAATTCAGGTGTACTAAAAAAAGAGGGTTTATTTTACCCAGGGAAACCGGCCAAACTGCAGGAATTATAAGGCTGTTGGAGCATGACGGTTTAATCTGTAAATAGTTTGAGTTATGAAAAATAGATTGAAGGTACTCACAATATTATTCTTTTCGGTTATAATAAGAGTGAGTGTTATCCCTGCAAAGGATTTTTGCAGAAAGGAATCCCGCAGGTTGTTTATGATTACAGGTCTCTGCAGTATTTTACTTTTTATACTTCTGTCATATGGAAGCGCCACTTCTCAGACATCAAAAAAGGAGATTCCACAGCGATGGTGGTCGGATGCAGCTGAATTGTCCCTGGCACAGTCGGATTCCAACCGTGAGGAACTGGAAAGATCACTTAGCCAGGTACCGGTAAATCAACGGGAAGGGTTACAGTTTCTTTTGGAGAATATGCCGCGGCGGGATTTACAAACGCTGACTGCTGACTTTTTACTCAGTAATACGGCACTGGCTTATAAAGCTTTTCAGGAAGCGCCGTGGGCAAAAAGTGTTCCTGATGATCTGTTTTTAAATGACGTATTGCCTTATGTGTGTACAACTGAAGACCGGGATAACTGGCGTCAGCGGCTATATGAAATCTCTATGCCAATTGTTAACGGTTGCAAAACACCGTTGGAGGTTTGTCGGGCGTTAAATGAGCAACTTTTCCGACTCCTTAATGTGAACTATTCGACAAAACGCCGGGTGCCCGATCAGGGACCAATCGAGACGATGCAGACAGGCATGGCAACCTGTACCGGACTGTCCATTCTTCTTGTTGATGCCTGCCGTTCCGTTGGAGTTCCGGCACGTATTGCCGGTACACCGCTTTGGTACGATAAAAGCGGCAATCACACCTGGGTCGAAGTCTGGGACAAAGAATGGTTCTTTACCGGTGCGGCAGAACAAAGTCCCGACGGATTTAACCGGGGGTGGTTTGTCGGCAATGCTTCCAGGGCAGTCAGGGATGACCGGCAGCGTGCTGTGTATGCAAGCAGTTTCAAAAAAACTGGAATCACCTTCCCGATGGTATGGAATATGGAAGCGGACTATGTGTATGCGGTGAATGTCACCGACCGTTATACGCAATACGCCAAACCTGAAGCCGCTTCCGGGTTATCGCTGAAACTGGATGTGTTGGACCGTCCTTTTGGCGAACGTGTCGCTGCAAAGGTCTCAGTGGTTGATTCGGCAGACCCGTTGGTGCGGTTTGATGCAGTCAGTAAAGGCGATACTGCCGATATGAATGATCATTTGTCGTTCAATCTGCCAAAACAAAAAACCTATATCATTGAGGCAGAATACAAAAGCCACCGTTCTCGTCAGTATTATACAACGGGCACAGCGTCTGAGGATAAACTTCTTATTTTTTTAAGTAGTGTTCCTGAAGTACCTGCTCCCCCTGGCAACAGCTATATTCCGCAACCTGTAACTAAATCCATCGGAGCGAAGATGAATGCCAGGCTTAGCAAAGAAGTAACTGCCTATTTCACGGCATCTGAAAACCAAAAAGCCGGCTGGAAATTTTCACGTAATCTCGAAAGACTTCTTTTAAAGAATGAACCTGCAGTACGCCAGGCGGTCTGGAAGGCCTATACAAAAGCCCCGGTTCATGACTCGCTCAGGCTTGATTTTGAGTCCAGGCAGGTTCGGTTTAAAAATCATATCAGCCCCTATACGGTAAAGACTGTAGGTAGCCGGCCTGCTCACGGATGGGCATTATTTATCGCCATGCACGGAGGGGGTAATGCACCGCAGGAACTGAACGACAGTCAGTGGCGGCATATGCAGATCTATTATCGCGATCATCCCGAGGCAGGAGGATATATCTATGTTGCCTTACGTGCTCCGGACAATTCCTGGAACGGGTTTTATACCGGTTATACCTATCCGTTGATACAAAATCTTCTTCGTCAGTTTATGCTTTTTGGCGATGTCGATCCCGATAAAAAGTTTATTATGGGGTATTCTCATGGCGGTTACGGAGCATTTGCGATCGGACCAAAAATGCCGGACTATTTTGCTGCCATCCATGCAAGTGCTGCCGCACCTGCCGACGGATCAGTTCCGGTAACCCTGCGAAATACGGTCTTTACGACCATGATCGGGGAAATGGATACCCTGTACGGACGCTATGACCGCATTATGGAATTTGACAAGGAGGTTCTTAAGTTAAAAGGAGACAGAAACGATATTTACCCTGTGACCGTGCAGGTGGTAGCCGACAGCCCGCATTCAGGGCTTCCGGACCGGGACAAGATTTCGGAAATGTATCCTAATGTCCGCAATCCTGTACCACGGGAGCTTACCTGGCAACTTACAGACGGGGTTATTCGCGATTTCTTTTGGTTATCGACTTCAAACCCTGAACCCGGGAAACGATTTGATGTGAGCTGTAACAACAATCATCTGAAAGCCACTTCCGATCTGGCAACGGCTTCTGTTTTGTTGGACAGCCGCCTCATTGATTTCAAAAAAACAGTCACACTGGACTTTAATGGCACAATCACCAGGCACAAACTAAAACCAGACCTTTGTACGCTTTGTGAGTCGATGGAACGTCGGGGCGATCCTGAACTGGCATTTACGGCTGAGATTAAACTATCTAAATAAGATTCAAATTTTGCTTAAGGGAAACAGATTTCTCTTCTTTTGAACTAAACTGGTCACAAGGATAATTAGTCTGATTGATATCCATTTTTATTCTGACTTTAAACCGTTTTTATATTATAGTTCATCGACAATTTGTTTGGATAATTTGATCTTATGATTATTTTTGTAGTACGAGACAGAACAGTACAGAATGGATTAATTAAAAAACAAAGCATCTTTGTTCCCAGGCAATTTAATGCCTCTCTGTAATTGAGAACCCGGCTATTGCCGGGAGAATAATGTTAACCTAAACAAGCTATATGAAACGACCAATTTTAATTTTGTTTATTTTATTGACGGGCCTTGCGGCCGCATTTTCCCAAACGAAACGATCTTATCCATATCAAAACCCTAAGTTACCCACCGAACAGCGGGTAAAGGATTTGCTTGGCAGGATGAGCCTGCATGAAAAGATATTGCAGTTACAGCATTTGCAGGGTGTTCCGGGAACGGGATATCAGGATGGAAACAGCTATGGATGCGTCGTGAATACCGGACTAAGTGCAGGTCATGCTGCGACAGCCTATGGTAAATTACAAAAGTACATGCAGGACAGCACCCGCTGGGGAATACCCGTTTTGACCTGCACGGAAGCTTTGCATGGCGCCGTTCAGGGAGATTGCACCATTTATCCGCAGGCAATTGCCCTGGGAAGCACCTTCAACCCGGAACTGGTGAGGCGAATGGCAGAATTTATCTCTCTGGATCTGAAAGCCATGCACATTAAGCAGATTCTTTCTCCTGACCTGGATATCGCCAGGGAACTTCGGTGGGGAAGGGTGGAGGAAACCTATGGCGAAGACCCCTATCTGAACGCGGTAATGGGAATCGCCTACGTGAAGACTTTCCAAAAAAACGGCATCATCTGTACACCCAAGCATTTTGTGGCGCACGGCAGTCCGACGTCAGGACTGAATCTGGCATCGGTCAGCGGCGGAGAACGGGAATTCCGGTCAATCTATCTCTACCCGTTTGAGAAGGTGATCCGTGAGGCTAACCCGATGTCGCTGATGAACTGCTACAGTTCCTATGACGGCGTGCCCATCGCCGGATCACATTATTATCTGACTGATCTTTTGCGCAAGGAATTGGGATTTAACGGTTACGTGTATTCCGATTGGGGATCGATTGATATGCTTTACAACTTCCATCATACAGCATCAGATAACGCGGACGCTGCGCGGCAGGCGCTGGAAGCCGGAATTGACATGGAGGCAACAGGGAACCTCTATCTGGAACTGGAAAAACTGGTGCAAGAGAAGAAGATGGATATCAATGATATTGATCAGGCAGTAAGCCGTGTTTTACAGGTGAAGTTTGCAAGCGGCCTGTTTGATAAACCTGTAAGCGAAGCCGTGGACGAGACCACCATAATCCATTCCAAAGAGAGTGTCAGCCTGGCCCGGGAAATTGCCGCTGAGAGCATTATCCTCTTAAAAAATGATTATAATCTTCTGCCGCTTTCGGCCGGAAAACAAAAATCAATTGCTCTGATCGGGCCGAATGCCGACCGCTATCAGCCGGGAGACTACTCCTGGACACGAAGCAACGAACATGGGGTTACTCTTTTACAGGGCCTGAAAAATCTTGCCGGAAATCAGGTGAACATTCATTATGCCAAAGGTTGCGACGGATGGAGCCAAAGCAGGGAAGGTTTTACTGAAGCTGTCGCAGCGGCCAGGAACAGCGATCTGGCAGTGGTCGTGGTCGGGACAGAGAGCGGCACGTTTTCAGACAATGCCAGCGTGACTTGCGGAGAAGG
The DNA here is from genome assembly GCA_039679975.1 of Prolixibacteraceae bacterium. Taxonomy (GTDB): domain Bacteria; phylum Bacteroidota; class Bacteroidia; order Bacteroidales; family Prolixibacteraceae; genus JBCFBK01. The sequence goes on along the minus strand of JBDKTZ010000203.1, from coordinate 6,314 downwards.
ATTTGACCTGAACGACATCGGACTGCCAGGCGTGCAGGAAGATCTGATAAAAGAAATAAAAGCTGTTGGCAAACCTGTTATCGTCGTTCTCCTGGCAGGCAAACCTTTAGCGATGCCGTGGGTAAAGGACAACGCCGATGCTGTTTTGGTGCAATGGTACGGAGGTGAAGAACAAGGAAACGCCATGGCTGATGTCTTGTTTGGAAACGTGAATCCATCGGGCAGGCTCAATGTATCATTTCCTCAGTCAACGGGGCATTTGCCTTGCTATTACAATTATCTTCCGACCGATAAGGGATATTATCATGTGCCCGGAAGCACTGATAAACCCGGCAGGGACTATGTGTTCAGCAGCCCCGCTTCGCTCTGGAGCTTTGGTTATGGTCTGAGCTATACCACATTTGATTATGTTAATGCGGTTGTCGATAAACGAGAAGTATCAGCCGGAGATACCGTCAGCATTGATGTGACAGTTAAAAACACCGGGAACAGGGATGGACAAGAGGTTGTCCAGCTTTATGTGAGGGACGTGGTGAGTTCGGTCGTGACGCCGGTAAAGCAGTTGAAGGCATTCAGCAAGGTTCATTTAAAAGCAGGAGAGGCCAAGACTGCTCACCTCAGCGTGCCTGTTGATGAACTCGCCTTATATAACAAAGAAATGAAGAGAGTGGTGGAACCGGGTGAATTTGAACTGCAGATCGGCGCTTCTTCCGATCACATCAAAATCGTCAAAAAGATCAATGTGACAGAGTAAAGAAGGTAAACATTCATAGTAGCATGTATTTTATGAGTTAAACTTATATCAAGCGCACATCTTGTTGCTATAAAATAGTCGTTATGAAACGAACATGTTGCCTTGTACGCAAACAACAATAAGAATAATTTCCAGCAGCATGTGAGTTCCATCAGGCAATTAAAAACAAATTATTTACTGATGAAAAAACAAATGAAACTTCAATTTTTAAAAGCGATCATTTCCCTGTTCGTAATAAGCCTTATTGGCTGTCAGGAGAGCTCCCGGAAATTAACTGAAGACCTGCAATCGCTTCGTCAGCAGAATGTGGTGTGGAATTCTTCGTCAAAGGATTCGAACGGATCGATGCCTGTTGGCAATGGTGATATCGGACTAAACGCATGGGTAGACGAATCGGGCCGGATTTGCTTTTATATCGGCAAGACGGATTCCTGGGATGAATACGGACGGTTGGTCAAGATAGGCAAAGTGAGCGTGACTTGTGATCCTGCACTTGTTTTTCAGGGATCTGCCTTTAAACAGGAGCTGGATTTGCTGACCGGATCTATTCTGATCAGTACCAGCGGGATACTTGACGGGAAAGCGACTGACCTGAGGTTCAGGTTGTGGGTGGATGCCAATAACCCGGTAATTCAGCTCACCTATGAAAGTTCAGTCCCGCTGAAAATGCAGGCCAGTGCGGAATTGTGGAGAACTAAAAACCATGAATCGCAAGATCCGGTATTCTTCAGCGACCTGATGCAGGACCCTTCCGACTTATCCGCCACGCGTAAACCGGTTATCAACCAGCCGGACTCCGTCATACATGGGTTAAAGGACAAAGTGATCTGGCTTCATCACAACAGAAAAACCGATGCTTTCGATTTTGTGGTCAAACACCAGGGAATGGCCGAATTCTATTCTGAAGACCCTTTATTCAAAAGGACATTTGGCGCATTATTAACCGGTTCAGGTTCAAGCCGGGTCAATGATACTTCTATTGAAACAAAAGCTGACCGGAAAGGCCATCTTTCAGTATATGTGCTCACGAGGCACCCGGCAGAGACTGAAGAATGGATCGATGAAATTGAAACACTGGCAACGCGGATGGAAAAGACAGGGCAGGCAGAAAGAAGACTGGCGCATGAAAAATGGTGGAGTGAATTCTGGAACAGGAGCTGGATTTATGCTTCGACAGACAGTGTGCAGGGACATCAGGAAGCATGGGCTTTTATCGTTTCGCGTGCCTACACACTTCAGCGTTTCATAAATGCCTGCGGCGGAAGAGGTGCTTTCCCGATCAAATTTAATGGTTCGATCTTTACGGTGCCCCCGGCAGATACGACGATCTCAAAAAATCCGGATTACAGGCGGTGGGGCCCGGGTTATTGGTGGCAAAATACCCGTCTTCCATACATGGGCATGTGCACCTCCGGTGATTTTGAAATGATGAAGCCTCTTTTCAAACTATATGGCGAGGACCTATACAAAATCAGTAAACAGCGTACAAAGAAGAACTTTGGTATCGACGGAGTTTATTTCCCGGAATGCATGAATTTCTGGGGAACAAATTTTCCCGCCGATTATGGTCCGTTGCCCTGGGACAAGAGGGAAGACAAGTTACAGGACAGCCGTTGGCATAAATGGGAATGGGTCGCGGGAACGGAACTGGTATTCATGATGCTCGATTATTATGACCATACCGGGGATCAGGATTTTCTGAAGAACAGGATCATCCCGTGTGCCAACGACATTTTTCGCTTTTTTGATGGTTTTTATAAGACGAATGAGAACAATCAACTGGTCATGCATCCTTCACAGGCTGCCGAAACCTGGTGGAATTGTACGAATTCCATGCCGGAAGTGGCAGGACTTCACAGCATGGTCAGAAGACTGTTAGCCTTATCCGATAGTCTGACCGGTGAGCAGAACATAAAATTCTGGAACGATTTCAGCGCCAAACTGCCTCCCCTTCCGTTGCGTGATACGCCATCAGGAAAGGCGCTTGCACCCGCTGAAAAGTTTGATCAGAAAAGTAATGTGGAGAACCCGGAATTATATGCCGTGTTCCCTTTCCGTTTATATGGCCTGGGTAACCCGGACCTGGAATATGCCAAAAACGCCCTGGAGCACCGGTGGGATAAAGGGAATTTTGGATGGAGACAGGATGACCTGTTCATGGCGTATCTGGGATTAACCGGTCAGGCGAAGGAATACCTGATTGGACGGGCTGAAAATTACGATCGGCAGTCGCGTTTCCCTGCTTTCTGGGGACCGAATTATGACTGGGTACCGGATCAGGACCATGGCGGGATTCTGGTGAAAACTTTCCAGTCGATGCTCATGCAAACAGATCCGTATTCGAAAAAGATATACCTGTTGCCGGCATGGCCAAAAGACTGGAACGTGAATTTTAAATTACATGCTCCGTATAACACAATCCTGGAAGGTGCCGTAAAGAACGGCAAACTGGAATCACTGAAAGTTTCACCGGAATACAGGGAACGGGACGTAATTAACTGCTTCCAAAATTAATTTGAAGAAAAAATGAACCACAAAGACCGTTTTTTTGCAACAATACATTACCAGGAGGTTGACCGGCCTGCCTCCTGGCTTGGGTTGCCTGTGCCTTCGGCCGGGCCGGGACTGACGAAATATTTTGGTACCGCCGGAATGGATCAGTTGAGGGAGGTCATCGACGATGATATTTACCCCATCGAGGTTCCATACAACTATCCGCCGTCGAACCACATTGCATGTGCCTTTAATTTTGCCAAGGTTAGCCATATTGATAGCCCCGATGAACGGACGCTGACAGCTCCGGGTTTCTTCGAAGATTATTCTGATGTGGCCGATGTGGACAAGTTTGATTGGCCTGACCCGTCCAACTATCTTGATCGTGAGGAGTCTGGAAGAAGAGTTGCCTCAGCGCCGGCCGACCGCATCAAAATGGGTATTTTGTGGAGCGCCCATTTTCAGGATGCCTGTGCTGCCTTTGGCATGGAGCAGGCGTTAATGGTGATGCTTACCAATCCCGAAATGTTTTGTGCGGTCATTGACCGGATTACCGATTTTTACCTGAAAGCGAACGAAACGTTTTATGAATCCACGAAAGGAATGCTCGATGCTGTTCTCATTGGAAATGATTTTGGAAGCCAAACCTGCCTGATGGTTGATCCGGACAGCTTGCGTAAATATGTTTTCCCGGGCACCCGTAAACTCATTCAACAGGCAAAGAGTTACGGACTTACCGTCATGCACCATTCATGCGGTTCCATCTTTCCGGTTATTCAGGACCTGTCCGATTTGGGAGCCGACATCATTCACCCTATTCAGGCGTTGGCCAAAGATATGGATGCGCCTAACCTGAAGAAACATTTTGAAAAGAAAGTTGCGTTTTGCGGCGGGGTGGATGCACAGAACCTTTTGGTGAACGGAACGCCGGAAGACGTTTCAAAGAAAATAATGGAGCTGAAGGAGTTATTTCCTACCGGATTAGTGATCTCTCCCAGTCACGAAGCCATTTTACCGGATATCGCTCCTGTAAATATTTATTCCATGTTTAAAGCGATAAAAAACCTGAAATGATTTCATCAAATCCAATCATCGGAACCGGATTGCATGCAATCGGCGGTATTTCGGCTGCAAGTTGTTATTTGCCCAATACGCGGACTCACGGATGGTCGTGGGGAACTTTCTGGCTGGTACAGGCACTTTTTGCATGGTTAATCATGCCTGCTGTTTTAGGCTGGCTGACAGTTCCCGGATTTTTCCGGATTTTAACGGAAGCGCCATCCAAACCGTTTTGGACTGCATTTATTCTTGGGGGAGTGTATGGCTTCGGAAGCATGTCGTTCGGAAAGGCAATTAACCACATCGGATATTCACTCACCTATACGTTGTCGATTGGTATTTCTGCAGTTCTGGGAACTATTTTGCCCCTGTTGATTTTCGGAGGCATTGATGGTTTTTTTACAAAAGATGGCGGTGGCATTGTCTTGTCAGGAATGATTTTGTCGTTGATCGGAGTGATTATCTGCGGCCTGGCCGGCTTTAAAAAGGAAAGAGATCTGAATGAAATGAATATCGGCAAGGCCGGTTTCAATATGACTGTTGGCTTGTTGCTGACGATCATTGCGGGAGTCCTTTCCGGAGTGTTTAACCTTTCCCTGGAATATGGAAAGCCCATTTCTGACATCGCCGCACAAAACGGGGCAGGTCATTTTGAAGGAAATGCCAAAATGATTATCTCAACGTCAGGCTGCTTTGTCGTAAACCTGATCTGGTTTATGGTCGCCGGGTTCAAAAAGAAAACCTTAAAGGAATTTATTCCGGCGAAAGGACTGCCCGGAATTGTGATTCTCCGCAACTGGGGCTGGTCGGCCCTGGCCGGAACCCTTTGGACCATGCAGTTCTTCTTTTACGGGATGGGCCATGTCAATATGGGAAGTTTTCAGTTTGCGAGTTGGGTTCTGCACATGTCCATGTTGATTTTCTTCAGTTATATCGTTGGCGTACTGATGAAAGAGTGGAAAAGTGTAAAATTCAAAACGTACCTCATCTTGATTATTGGTTTATTCATATTGGTGACTTCCTTTTGCCTGACCAGTTATGGAAGTTACATGGGAGAACTTTCGGTTAGCGGGAATTAGGTGAGCGGACACGGGAGCGTTAATCCGGAAAAAGACACGGCACAGGTCCGACCCGCTGCCAATGACGCTTCATGAAGCAGTTGGTCTGCCTGACGCCGGTTTAACAAAGCCGTGTCTCTTAAGGACCAGGTCAATCCCAGCCGGTCATATTTGGCCGCGCACAGATTGTTGAAGGCACAAAGCTCCCATTTTTCCACCTGACCGGACAGATTCGCGGCAATGAATTTCCCAATGTCCCGGATGTTTTCTTCTGTACCTGTCATGTTGGGAATAACCGGCGTCCGGATCCATATTTTTAAGAATGGAAAATTCTGATGAATGAAGATCAGCGTTTTTAGTATTTGACCATTTGTAACGCCCGTGAATTCATAGTGTTTCTGTTCGTCCATTTCCTTAAGGTCAAACAGGACAAGGTCAATGTAAGGCAGAACGGTCTTGAAAGCGGTTTCGGGAGCCACTCCGCAGGTGTCGAGCGCCAGATGGAATTTTTTGCGCTTCAGCTTTATCGCCAGCGCTTCAATAAACCGGTACTGCATGGCAGGCTCGCCACCCGAAAAGGTCACGCCTCCGTTTGACCGTTTAATAAAGATCTCATCTTTTAAAAGCTGATTGTAAAGCTCATCCACCGACCATGTTTTACCCATCGTGAACAAGGCTGACGAGGGGCACTCTTTCACGCATTCGCCGCAATTTTTACAAATTGTTTTGTCAACCGGGAATACCCTGTGAAGGTTAATGGCCTGATGCGGACAAGCCGCCTCACAGCTTTTACAACCGATACACTTGCTTCTGTCCCAACCGGTTTCAGAAATGACCTGTTGGGTTTCCGGATTATGGCACCAAATGCAATGCAACGGACAGCCTTTAAAGAAGACGGTTGTCCTTAACCCGGGCCCGTCGTGGGTGGATAAAGGGCATATGTCGGTGAG
>JBDKTZ010000078.1:0-1881 GCA_039679975.1 Prolixibacteraceae bacterium | reverse complement strand
ATTATTTTGACAACTCTTCCAGAATTTGATGCCGGATCTGGCGGAAATGACAAGCGTCGGTGCTATATTTATTCCAGTCTAAAACGACAGTTTTGCAAATCTGGTTTGCCAGTTGCGCATTCTTCTTTTCCAACATCTTGAGTAACGCATAGTCTTCCATACCATCCCGCATGGCTTCAAAACGAATTGACCGGTTCAATCCGCCATTATAGTCCGGATATACGATAAAACTGTCTCCTGCCGGCAAGATCGTCCCATAACTATCTACAACCGTTGTCTCTTCATAAGGATGTTCAGTCCAATAGTTAAATCCCCAATGAAGAAAACCCGTAGCTCTATACTTAAAGGCAAGCCAATAGATGAGCCTTGTTTTTATTAAAGGCCACTCTATCAATCTATTGACATATTCTCCACGAGGATAAAGGCAGATATAGAACCATACTTGCGTCCCTTTATTCAGCAAATCATTGAAAAATTCATATTGGTTTTGAAAAGAAGGGAGAATGGGAATCCAGACATCCAGAGCCTCAGTTAATTTGGATGACTGACAGGCTTCAATAAACTTGACCTCTGGAGCTATGCTTTTAATAAATTTGGCAATAGCAATATAACTATCTGCATTACTATCAATCGGTTCGTCTGCAATATGCTGATAATAAATCCGATCCAATTTCTTGTCTTTGAGATGTCCCATTAGTGCCGGAATAAATTGTTTATAAAAATTCTGCACCATGGGATCTTCCAATGGATAATAACGGATGATCGTTTGACCATTTTCTTCTTCAGGTAATTTCATTACATAATTTGCAGTCCATCCGTCACTTTCTGCCCGATCCCCCAATTGAGAGCCGACAATCATATCAGCTACACCTGCATGAATAAAAATATCCAGTACCTTGTCAAAGTTTGTAAAATCAAAACCGTATTTATCGCCCGTTTTAATAAACTTAATGTGGGTCAATGGATTCACCATAGCAACATTTTGATGTATTTCACACATTTTCCCAGCAATAGCTTCCATCAATTTCCAATAAGTTTCGGAAAACATATCTGCCTCCTGACCGTTATTAAAAATTTTCAACTTGTCAGGGGCATCAAAAAACCAATTCAGATTATAAAAGGCTGGCTTCACTAATTTGACCGGATATACCCTGATGAACATCTTTTCCTCTTTTAAGAAATGATATCCCCGCTCCTCTCCTTGAATTTTTAACGTAGTCTGGTAAAGCCCCGGCTTAGTCTCGCCGGAAGTAGTAACTGTTATCCAGGCCGGTTGTGTCCTTCCTCCTTCAATTAATAGATTTTTTTCCGGGACAATAGCATCCGGATACAATCCGGTGGTTGATGTAAGCGCATCATGGGGACGCTGATCAGTTGGAGTTCCTACGCCAACATATTTTACGAATCCAGTCTGAATGCTGTCAATTGTATTTCCGTCATCATCCCTGAAAGCTTCACAAGACAAGGTGGTATTAGTGAGATTAAAAGGAGAGCGGATAGCAAACTGAAAGACCGCATGTTCTCCGGCTGCAACTTCTACCGTGTCATTCGTTTTTTTAAATGCGACATCTTCCGGAAATATTTTTGTAAAAATATCGACAGATGATACTGTTACCTCATCACTGTTCTTTGTACAGGAGAAGCAGCACATTATCATGTAAACAATTATGGCTATAGATGTAGTTCTCATTTTTTTCAATTATACTGTATATCCAAAATAACCCGCTTTAATGATTTCTTCTTGTAATCTTTCCCCTTATTGAGTTCCAGTGTTCCTGAGCTATCCAACGTGAAACATCCCTGAGAATATGTTCCGTCATCCCAAATGAAGACGCAAAGGCCATAAGTATCCATCGACGGAAGATAATCCTGAGGAATCGT
>JBDKTZ010000033.1:0-15903 GCA_039679975.1 Prolixibacteraceae bacterium | reverse complement strand
GATCTTCGCAACGCGATTAAAGAACCATCGGATAAAGTCTATAAACTGTAATGGTATCAATATTGTTGTTTCTCAACGGCAGGTACCTTCAGCAATATGAAGCCCTAAACCTGCATTTAGAATAAATTCATACAACATGAAGAATTTTGCACTTGCCGGCGCTGCCGGATACATTGCCGAGCGGCACATGCGCGCGATCAGGGAAACGGGAAACCGGATTGTCGCGGCCACCGATGTTTTTGACGTCATGGGACGCATGGATAGTTTTTTCCCGGATGCAGAGTTTTTTACCCGACCCGAAGCTTTTGAACAATACCTTAGCGGGCACAAAAAAAAGCCTGACGCAGTCGACTATGTCAGTATCTGCACGCCGAATCACCTCCATGCCAAATATATTCTGATGGCACTGTGCAATGACGCCTTTGCCATCTGCGAAAAACCGCTGGTCATTTACCCGGAAGAAATTGAAACGATCGAAAAGGTCGAAAAGGAATCCGGCAAAAAGGTCTTCAACATCCTCCAGTTACGTTTGCATCCGGCCATTGTAGCTCTCCGAGAAAAGATTAAACAGGACGACCCGGAAATGATTTATGATATCGACCTCACCTACATTACTTCCAGGGGAAAATGGTATTTTCAGAGCTGGAAAGGCGATTGGAGCAAGTCGGGCAGTCTTGCAACCAACATCGGTATCCATTTCTTCGATATGCTGACCTGGATCTTCGGGAAGGTCAAAAAAAATGTGGTTCATGTGTATGAAGCCCACAAGGCCGCCGGATATCTGGAACTCGACCGGGCCCGCGTACGATGGTACCTCAGTCTCGACTATAACGATGTTCCCCAGGCTGCAAAGGAAAGAGGCTTAAGAACCTACCGCTCCATCACAGTCGATGGTAAAGACATTGAATTCAGCGGCGGATTTACTGATCTGCACACGCAGGCCTATAATCATATCCTCGAATGGAACGGCTTTGGTATCGGCGACGCCAAATCGTGCATCCTGCTTACGCATGAAATCCGGAACATCAAACCTGTAGGCCGGGTGGGCGATTACCACCCCATGCTGAAGGGTCAGACTATCTGAAGTAAAAGTACAGGGCGAAACAAGCCAGGACAAGAAGCAGCGAAAGCACCCTGAAGTTTTTATACCAGACAACGCCCTTCAGTTCCAGGCTTTCATCACGCCACACCTGAACCGTCCATGTATTTTTCTCCACTTTGTCCGGATCAGGCAAATGACTGGTCAAACTGACGATCACGTTTACCAGTATGCTCAGAGCCATCACAATGGGCGCGAGCATCAGGAAGTGCAGCGGGATCGCGACTCCCGCCAGATACTTCATGACCATCAGCAAAAATGCGATGATCAATCCGGAAATCAGTCCCCATAACGCACCCTTTTCGTTCGAACGCTTCCAGAAAAGGCCAATGAAAAAAGTGCCCACAATGGGCGGAGCCAGGTAAGAAACAATTTCCTGGTAATATGCGACCAGCGAGTCGAACCGCTGGATCAGCGGGGCCCAGAGAATGGCAATGATCAAAACAGACAGCGAGGTGATTTGTCCAACCCTGACCAGTTTTTTACTGTCGGCTTTCGGGTAAAAGCGCGAATAAAAATCCATGGTAAATAAGGTAGAGACCGAACTGAGTGTTGCGCTTAGTGTCGATGTAAGCGCCGAAACCATTGCAGCCAGGATCAGCCCGATAAATCCGACCGGAAGAAGCCTGACAATGAGTCGCGGATATACCTGATCGGTATTCACGCCGAACGCCGACTTCAGGGTTGATCCGCTGATCAGTTGATCGGGCAGGTGCTCCACACCAAAAAGATTCAGCCCTCGTCCGATCAGTCCCGGCAGAATAAAAATAAACAACGTAAAGAGGTACAGGAAACCGACTAACAACACGCCTTTGCGCCCGTGATCGACCGATTTGGCTGACAAAACGCGTTGCACCATCACCTGGTTGTTCGCCCAGAAGTAAAATCCCAGGATGGGGATCCCCAAAAACATCCCGGGCCAGGGAACGGTGGGATCATCCATCGGACGGGTCAGCTTTAGCCAGACCCCATCGCCAAACCGCCTGACCAGTTCATCCCAGCCTCCGATTTCATGGATAGCAAAAAAGTATAATACCGATGAGCCCGCAATCAGGATGATCGATTGAATCACATCGGCCCTGATCGCCGACGAAAGTCCGCCGATAATCGTATAACTTCCCGCCACAACAGCCATGACCACAATGATCCACACCAGATCCGCTTCCGGAAAGATCATCTTCATAATCAGGGCGCCTGTGTACAAAGTGGCTGCCGCATCCAGAAACACGTTGCCAAATATGGTAATAAATGAAAAATAGATCCTTGAACGCTTATCAAACCTTCGCTCCAGAAACTCCGGCATAGTAAAAATGCCCGACCGGATGTAAAAAGGCAAAAAGAATAAGGCAAAAAATACCATGACCAGCACGGAAATCCAGTTATAATTGAATACGGCGATCCCGCTGATAAAACCTTCGCCTGAATGTCCCATCAGCGTGGAACTGGAAACACTTGCGGCAAACAACGAAAGACCCACCACCCGCCAGGTCATACTCCTTCCGGCCAGAAAGTACGAAGTTGAATCACTGCTTTTACCTTGCTTCAGGGCATACCAGACAATGCCAATCAAAAAAATAACCAGAATGGAAATGTCAGCCAGGTGAAGTTGCATAGAAGATTAATATATTAAGCATTCGTTCGTTATCAAATAGTTCAGTAGTTCAGTGACTGAACAGGTAGCCAGTCCGACATACTTATCGGCCGCGCCGTAATATACAAATAAAGTATCGTCCACAATCACGTTTCCGGTCGGAAAAACACAGCCGTCATAAAAGCCGTTCAGCTCGTAATCAAATTCAGGTTCAAGAATGAAACCGGGAGCGCGGGCGATAACTTTTGCCGGATCGTTCAGATCAAGCAGGGCTGCCCCGGCCCGGTAATGCCCGGTACCTCCGTCTTCAACACCATGATAGATCAACAACCAACCGTCTTTCGTGCGTAACGGAGGGGTACTGCCTCCCACTTTTTCCTCCCATGTGTCCGGCTTTCCCTGAAGCAACAGCCGACTTCCCTCGTTCCACACCATCAGATCGTCAGAGAAAGTAATCCATATGGACGGGTATTCACAGCCATACGCCTTTCCGACCCATTGTTTGGGCCGATGAAGCATCGCAAATTTCCCGTTGATCTTCTCCGGAAACAGGATCACATCACGATCGTCCAGGTTTGCCTGCGTTAAACGCCCCAGCCGGCGCCACGTTCTAAAGTCACGGGTCAACGCCAGTCCCGAGTTCGCTCTGTTTTCACGGAATACCACCGGGGCGTCCGGCCCCGCATCCGGCAAACGGACCACGTCATGCGGAAAAGTCCAATATCGTCCCGGAGGATATGGACGGTAGGCATACGTCACATAAAAATCTTCTCCGAATTTGACAATCCGGGCATCTTCTACGCCGCCCATATCCGGCCCGTTACAACTGGGACCGAAAACAGGCTTGTCAGATACCCGCTCAAAGTGAACGCCGTCCCTGCTTTCGGCAAGGCCAAACCGGATAAAATGCTCTTCATCATTCCCCGCTGCTCTGTACAATAAATAAAAAATCCCGTTTTCATACCACGCCCCCGGGTTGCAAACAACCAGGTTTTCCCAATCATTACCAGGATTTGGCGATAATACCGGGTTCTCTTCATGTTTCTTCAAAATCATATTTCCAGCTGTTAGCTATGAGCTGTCGGCTGTCTGTGTCAGCTTTCAGCTCTCGCTTTTTTACAATTCCAAATTGTCTCACTCTTACTGCGGAATCACAGGTTGCAGGTTGTGGCATAGGGCACAGGGCCTTTCCGGTTTCCCGTCTCCGTTTTCCTGCCGGCAGGCTTTTCGGAGCCTAAGCGTCGAAGCGTTAAGAATTTTGACCGTCGTGAGCCAAAAAAGAAAAGTCTGTTTGACGACCGAAGGGAGGAGTTTACTTTTCTTTAGCGAAACAAGGTCAAAAATTCAGCCGAGACGGTGTAGCGACAAAAGCCCTGCCGGCAGCAGCCTCATTCCATATTTGTTATCATCAAAAACGACTGCGCCGGAATATCCAGTTGCTGATACGCATCATTCTCCAAATGGATCGTTTCGCCTGTTGCCTCAGGCCTGGCAAATCCGTTCGAATCGGTTGCTCCTGTAAACGAGGTATTTTTCCCCGCCTGGTACCGGTATATTTTTGTCTGCCGAATGCTCTGCCCATTTTCCATCCTCAGGTTAACCTGGTACCCAACCGCGTGCGAATTCACAATGGCGATGGTATATTTCCCGTCCTTCTCTCCGGCAATGGCTCTCAATCCGGCTTTATCGGGAAGACTGACCTGTAAAATCCGGGCTCCTTGCGGAAAGTATCGGCTCAAAAGCGACATCGGGTAAAACCAGGGACGGATATTCTCATCGGCTGCATTCTCAAACTTCTCTTCGCCAAGAATATTCCAGAACCCCCATCGCTTCAGTTTGGTCGAAGCTCCCCCGTCTATATTGTACATGGCGTCATCCAGATCCCATGCGATGACACCGCCATAACCCGCCCGCATATTCTGGATCACTGCATCGGCCATATCGATCCCGTAAAATGCATCATAGACCATCATGTTGCTGTCATCCGAAGCATACTTGTCTGCAACAATCCTCTGCTGGTTTTGCAGGGCCAGGGTGGATGAAGAGGCGTATTTGAAGCCCAGTTCGCCCATCAGCATGTCTTTCCCGGACGGGGCAACGTTCCGGTATGCTTTGACCATCGTCTGGTAGGAACCGTCACGCACTTCAGTCTCCTTCGGGTAGGTATGAATATCGTACGCCCCTATTTTTTCACCCAGATCAACTGATGCATTCTGCACCCAGGAAGTCAGATTCGTGCTCCACACAGCTACATCAGGTCCGATCAGCTTAATTTTTGACGCGATCCCTTTCGTAACGAGTTTGGCATGAAACCGGGTGATCAGATCCTTCCATAACAAGTAATTCCCGTTAATCGACGACCAATCGCCATTGGGTTCGTTCACCATATTGAAGTACCTGATGCAACTGTACCCCTTCGTGTTGATCAGCCATTCAATGAATTTGGCCGAATTCTCCAGCCACACCTCATCGATACCCGTCCCTCCGCTGTGTCCCCATTCACCGAACAGGACAGCGATACCCTCCTGCTCGCAAAAATCAAGGATCTTTACCAATACCGCTTCGCTCTTCGAAGGATCATACCGCCCTTCGACCATATAATTCCAGCCGGCCGACACCATGATGCGGACAAGCGGCGGGCGCATGAACCGCACCCGCTGAAACAGCTTGTTCCAGTCATTTTCCGTTAGCGTCGGGTTTCCTGTCCATGTTCTGAGGATGTCATAACCTCCCCATTGGACACCATTACCGACAAACGACGAATTGATCACTTCCGCTTTGATCACCAGATCATTCCGCGGATCCGCTTCCGGCAGCTCCGGTCCATCACTCTTTCCGCACGAGGTATGGCTCAAAAGAACCACACACGCCCACAATAAAATCGCTTTCATCTTCATCATATTGAATTAGGTTGCAGGGTTTTCCTTTCTCCGGTGTCCCGTCTCCGGTCTCCTTTCTCCGTTCTCCATGCTCTCTGCTCTTTGCCCTCACGGCTTCTTCTTCACATCCACCCAGTACTTCCTCGGGCGCTTGACAAACTTGTCGTAATCACTGTAAATGTTTCCCCAGTCGTCGACCCCGTTCAGCGTAAAGGTGAAGGCATAATCGGTAAGCGTTCTCGACTTCGAATTCCCCAGATCATACGTTCCCGGTGCATCAAACATACCGGTTTTGGCCGTTTCGTCGGCAAAGGTGAAGGTCACGGTTCCTGTTGCATAATTCCGCATCCAGCTGCCTGTGCCTTTCGGTATCGTGCGGTAAAAATTATTCACATCGATGTTCGGAGTCTTCGAGATAAAAAGGAAATTGGCATATTTCCCGTCAGCTCCGGCATCGTTAACCACTGTTCCGTAAGTATTCCCTTCGGCAGTGATTCCGGTCATCGTAAAGGTGAGCGTATTATCCTGCTCCTTGGCGGGACCTTCGGCTGAAGGCCAGCACCACGACTTATCGCTCATTTTAAGCACGGCGGCTCCTCCGTATTCCGGGCCCGTTCCCCCGTAAACATACAAACCGGTAACATTCCAGGTCCCCAAAAGTGTTTCGGTAAACGGGGTAAGTGTGACCACCCAATCCAGAGGTTCTCCGTTGGCCGGAGTAACCGTGATCACAGCCGAATGACCGGCATTTTCAAAATTCAGGGTTTCGCCGTTCTTTACAGAAGCGACGGCGCCGTACGACAGCTCGATCTGATTCACCCTGATGGCGCTGAAATCAGCACTGGCACTCGTATTATAGGTAAAATTAATGGTGGCCTGATCACCGTTCCTTGAAACAGTGGCCTCGCCAACCTGATCCTGAAAAATAACACCAATGATATTCCGTTCCTTATTCCATTTTCCGTCTTTAATATCTTCCATCGGATCTTTCTGACAGGCAAACAGAATATTTACCAGCAGGAACAGGATGATATAATTCAATACTCTCATAGCTGTTCTATTTTAGTTGCCATTATTCACATTGACGTTCAGATCGATTTCCATTTGCGGAATCGGATAAAAAGCGGCCTGCGCTTCGGTAATCCCTGCAGCGATCGCCTTCGGATCTTTTTCTGTCACCATAGCTTTGCGCCTCAAATCGTACAGGCGTTGTCCTTCAAAAGCCAGTTCCCATGCACGTTCCTGCACCACAGCATCCCGAAAAGCAGTCTCAGACAAACCCGGCTCCAGATTACCCAGTCCGGCCCGCGTCCGGACCTTGTTCACCCAAGAATAAGCATCTGTGGTGGGACCGGCAGCTTCGGCAAAAATCAAAGCGACTTCCGAAAAACGAATCAGGTAAGGTTTTGTGCTTGATTTCTGCCCGACAAACTGAGGATCGACATATTTCCGGCTGAACGGCGCTTTAATCTTTCCCCCCAGCGATCCCACGACTGTCCCGCTTGCATTGTAAACAGCAGTCACGATCAGGTCTGTCCGGCGCTTATCGTTCTCCGCAAAAGAATTATAAAACTCCGTGGTCGTTTGAAATACTTCCCACCCATTGGTCGCGTAAATATAGCTGCCGTCAGGATTTTTGAAATAATAGGGTGAACCGTCTACCCAGGGATGGAACATCATCCCGATCTTCGAATAATTTCCTTCGTTCAATCCGGTCCGGTCGCCCGACATGATAAAAATATGCTCTGGTCCGTTTGGCGCATCCACGTCATAGATGTGAAGCAGGTTCTCATCAAAAGCATAATTCGACTGATCGTTCAGCACCTTTGCCGACCAGTTTGCCGCTTCACCATAGAGCTGGTCCACATCCGCAGCCATCTCCGTATATTTGGGCACTCCGCTTTCCTTTGCCGAGGCGATGGTCAGATAAACCTTAGCCAGCAATGCCTGTGCGGCGATCTTGTCGGCACGGCCCACCCGCTGCCTGATCTCCAACAAACTTTCCGCCTGTTTCAGGTCTTCAATAATAAAATCGTACAATTCATCCAGCTTAGCGGCCATATTGGGCGAAGTCTGCGAAATACTCTTCACCATGCTCTTTTGGATCGGCACCAGCCCGAACGTTTTTACCAGGTTATAGTAATTGTAGGCTCTCAGAAAATAAGCTTCACCCAGCAGGCGGTTTTTTACCACCTCCTCAAAATTACTGTTTACCACGTTGTCGATCACCGCGTTCGACCGGTTAATGGCGATGTAGCAGTATTTGAAAAAATAGGTCAGGGTTTCGTTGTTCGCGTCGGCGGTCCAGTTGTTGAGCTGCTGCGAGCCATAACCCTCGTCAGCCTTCACATTACAGGTCTCTGAAGCCAGCTCGCCAATATAAAATATCCCACGTGCATATTCAATAAACGTAAGCGCGTTATAGGCAAACATCAGCGATGCTTCGGCATCTTCGGGCGTTTTATAAAAGTTATCTTCCGAGTAGAATCCATATGGATCCTCTGTCAGATCACAGGATTGGATCAACACGCCCAGGATCATCAGCAGTAAAAATATCTTTGTCTTCATCGATATCAGTTTTAAAAGGTTATATCAAGTCCAAATGTCCATCGCTGCAGCCGGGGATATCCTCCCCAGTAGATCCCGTCAGTGCCCACCTCCGGATCATATCCCTTAAAGCCGGTGAACGTGTAGAGATTTGACCCGTCCACATAGATACGCACATTCGACAGCCATTGCAGTTTTTTCGGATGATAATTATAGCCCAGTGTCACATTCTGTAACCGCACAAACGATCCGTCCTTCACATACCAGTCCGACAAATAGTACGTCCGGTCCTGCCGCAGGCTCGGGTAATCGTTGGTCCGGTTATCCTGCGTCCACCTCAGCGGCATATTGAAGGCATGCCCTCCCCACATGTTCTGATACAGGATGTCATTCCCGAACACGCCGTTCAGGAAAATCTCCAGGTCAAAGTTCTTATAATCGGCACTCAGCGATAAACTGGCCGTAAAATCCGGATTCGGATTCCCGATAATAGTCCGGTCTTTGTCGCTGAACAATCCATCTCCGCTCAGATCCAGATACTTGAATTCTCCCGGCTGAGCCAATGCTCCGGTCAAACCCTGGGCAAGCCCTTCCTCTTCAGACTGAATAATGCCGTCAACCTTATATCCGTAAATGACGTTTACCGGCTGACCAATGGCCAGGATGTTCGGGTTTTGACGGAAGGTAGACAGGGAAGTCCCCCAGAATTCATATTTCATTCCGGTGATATAGTCGGTGTTCAGTCCCGAAGTGACCGCATTTCCAAGACTCACCACCTTATTCCGGTTTTTGGAGAAAATCAGGCTGGCGGACAGGTTGAATTCTTTTTTACGGATCATATCGGCTTCAAGCGACAGCTCAAAACCCTTGTTCTCCACTTCGCCGTCATTCACCCACATCCTGTTATATCCGGACGAAAGCGACAGAATCCTCTCCCGAAGCAAATCGGAAGTATTTTTGATGTAATAATCAAAAACAAACCGCAACCTCCGGTCCATAAGGGCTATATCAACCCCAAAATCGGTCTGGGCAGTGGTTTCCCATTTCAGATCAACGTTCGGAATCCCTCCCCAGACCCTGAAACGGTCGCTGTCTCCTTCGTAATCCACAATATAACCCGGCCCGATAGCGGTATGCCACGCACCGTCGTCATAATATTTTTCAACCCCGTAACGGCTCAAGGTCTGATAGGGCGATATCCCCTGATTTCCCGAGATCCCGTAGCTAAACCGGAATTTCAGCTCGTCAAAGAATTCCAGACTTTTGATGAAACCGGCATTCTGAGCTTTCCAGCTGATGGCCCCCGAAGGGAAATAAGCCCATTTGTTATTCGCGCCGAATTTCGATGAACCATCCGCGCGCATGGTCGCGGTAAGCAGA
Source organism: Prolixibacteraceae bacterium (assembly GCA_039679975.1). GTDB lineage: Bacteria > Bacteroidota > Bacteroidia > Bacteroidales > Prolixibacteraceae > JBCFBK01. Next base: position 6,407 of record JBDKTZ010000033.1, on the reverse strand, counting down.
TACGTATCGTTCAGCGAATAATTAAAACGGCCCAGGAACGAAAGTAATTTAGTCTTTGAAAGACTGTTTGAATGAACATTTTTCTCCGGGTTACCCGATCCCATATTCTCGTTGCCCGTGGCTTCATTCACAAAATCGTACGAAGAAAGGCTCGAACTGCGGGCCATGGAGTATTCATACGAATGCCCCGCCATCAGGTTCACTTTATGGCGCTTTGCAAACGTCTTGTCAAAGGTCAGATAAGTTTCCGATACCAGGCTTTGCCCCATCCAGTTACTCAGATTGGCAGCCCCGTTGTTAAAATCGCCCGACTCGGTATAAATCTTCGGATTATACTGATCAGTGATCGAACTCCCGTATTTATAATTGACCTGCGACTTCAGGTTCAGGTAATCGGTTACCTGAAAATCGATCATCCACGATGAAATATAGTCCACGCCATTGTTTTCATTGGTCCTGTGATTGGTCAGAGCCAATGGATGCGAATAATCATTCTTTCCAACAAGAAAATACGATCCGTCTTCATTGTAAACCGGCCAGATCGGATTCCGGTAATAGGCCAGACCGCTATTGTCATTCCTGTTGTTTTTTGAAAAAAGATTCGATGTGCGGAGGGTCAAATTGTCAAACACCTTATGATCGACCGCGAGTTTCACGATCCCTTTCCTGTAATCATCCTTAATGTAGACACCGTGATCCTCATAATAATTCAGGCTCAGGTTGAACGACGTACGCTGATTGGCACTGTTTACAGAAACAGTGGTATTGTTCGATACCGGCACATCACGGAACACCACTTCATCCCAACGGGTAAAGTAAGGCCACTCTCCGCTTTGCAATTCCGCGATCGACGGATAATAGATGCCATTCGAATTAGTCGCGCCAATATATAAAGGAGGAAGGTTGGCATTCACACGGTCTTCGTTATTGAGCTGAGCCATCAGCACCGGGTCACTCCAAAGAGCCAGCTCCGAAGAAAATCGCGAAAGAGTGGTTTGCTGACGGATACTGACCGTGGTCACTCCTTCTTTCGCCCGGTTGGTCGTGATCATGATCACCCCGTTTGCCCCCCTTGACCCGTAAATTGCAGAAGCCGAAGCATCTTTTAATACCTCAACACCAACAATATCGGCAGGATTGATTTGCTTCAGGTTACCGGCCTCTCCAAGAGGAAATCCGTCAACGACCAGTAAGGGCGAGTTTGATCCCCGAAGCGAACTCCCCCCCCGGATCCTCACCGTTGAACCCGCACCGGGATCCTGCGACGAATTAATGACCTGTAAGCCTGCCGACCGCCCCTGAAGAAGCCGGTCAATCGAATTGGCAGGAGTATTTTTCAGTGATTCCACTTTCACTGTACCCACGGAACCGGTCAGATCACTCTTCCTGACAGTCCCGTATCCGATCACGACCACTTCATCCAGCCCGCGTACCTCTTCTTCCAGGACCACATTTAAACGCACTTTCCCTTCGACAGGAATTTCAGTGGTCTTGTACCCTACAAAAGAAAAAATCAGAACCGGATGGTCGGCCGTCAGCTCCATTTGATAGTCACCCGACGAATTTGTCACCGTTCCGTTCATCGATCCCTTTTCCAGGACCGTAACCCCCGGGATTGCTTCACCCCCTCCGGTCGAAACCGTTCCGCCAACCTTGGGACGCTGCGCAAACGAAGATAACATCGCCAGGTTCAATACCATGACCAGAATGGTCAATCGGCCTAAACAGATTATCTTTTTTTCCATACGTTTAAGTTTATGAGACAAGAACAAAACTAATGATATTCCGGAAAGAAAAATTTGCCTGTTAAGCTAATTGCATGTATTTTAATGAACTTATTTGATGTAATTACTAACTAAAAAAATATCAATATATAGCAATAAACTAAATAACAGCACTTTAAATTTTTATTGAATATGATGAAATAATGAACTCAAATAGTTATATTTGGAGCAAAAATATGCGAAGTACGAACACATGACAGGACGAATATGAATAACCGGATCGTTCGCGAAATTACGCCCCTTACCGAAGATGATTTTTTTATTGTATTAAATCATTACAACGCCAAATTCGATTTCCCGGTCCACTACCATCCCGAATACGAGCTAAATCTGGTATTGCATTCAAAAGGGAAACGGATCATCGGCGATTCAATTAAAGAATATCAGCATCCTGATCTGGTGCTGATCGGCTCCAACACGCCTCATGCCTGGACAGGACATGAAAAAGGAGTGCATGTGGTCACCATCCAGTTTCATACCGATTTTTTAAGCGAAAAATCATTATCCAGAAAGCTTACTACTCCGATCCGGGAATTGCTCGGAAGGTCAAGCATGGGTGTATTATTTTCGGAAGAAACCACCACGAATATGATCGAACGGATCTTCAGGCTCACCGAAATCAGAGGATTTGATTCTCTGCTGGAGTTTTTATCGATCCTCTACGATTTGTCCACCTCCCGGAATCAGTCCACGCTTTCCTCACCCTCGTACGTCGGACAGTTTGACACCTCAAAGAGCCAGCGTATTAAAATGGTCAATCAGTATCTGTACGAAAACCTGATGAATCCGATCAGGATCGATGACGTTGCGCGGATTGTCTCGATGACCCCCTCTGCATTCAGTCACTTTTTCAAGAAGCGGACGCAACGATCTTTCTCGGACTACCTTACCGATCTTCGGATTGGTTACGCCGCACGAATGCTCATCGAGACAGAAAAGAACATTTCGGAAATCTGTTTTGAAAGCGGCTTTAACAACATTTCCAACTTTAACCGTTCATTCAGAACGAAGAAAGGCTGTACGCCAAGCGAATTTCGTTCTCAGCAAAAGCTGATCACCAAACATTAATAAAAAACCCGAATCGATTAGAGGCAATTCCCAAAATCCGGCAAGTCGCGATTGTCGTGAAAATCCAAAAAAACCGCCCGGATGGAGTAAAAAATCCCCCAAGCCGGATGATTATATCTTTGATTATCGTTACAAACGAGGAAATACCTTTACTAAAAAAACATGAGCGAGTAAAGAATGCAAGTTTTCTAATGAATTTTGGCAACCAAATAACTTACAGCACTTATTACTATTTTTACTGAAATATTGTTTGGGTATGACAAAAGCAATAGAGAAACAAGATGTGGAGTACAAATCCTTGTGGAGAGATGAATATCTGAAATGGATATGCGGATACGCTAACGCTTATGGGGGTAAGTTATATATCGGGATAAATGATAATAAAGAAATTGTTGGAATTGATAATGTCAAAAAATTATCAGAGGACATTCCCAATAAGATCCAGAATATACTCGGAATTGTCGCAGATGTGAATATTCTCACAGATTCGACAACAAGTAAAGATTATCTGGAAATAAATGTAGAGCCATATCCTTATCCTGTAAATTACAAGGGTGAGTATCATTACCGAAGCGGTAGCACAAAACAGGAACTAAAGGGTTCGGCCCTGAACAAATTTATTCTTGAACGTACGGGAAAACATTGGGATGGCATACCTGTTCCCAGGGTTTCTATTGATGATTTATCACTGATTGCACTACAACGTTTTCGGAAAGAAGCTGCAAAGAGTAAGCGCGTGGATGAAACCGTGTTAAATGACTCTACGGAGCACCTTTTGCAGGATTTGCATTTGATTGATGAAACGACAGGTCTTTTAAAACAAGCCGCAGTTTTACTCTTTCATCCTGATCCTGACCGATATGTGACTGGTGCGTATATTAAAATTGGTTTTTTTCGTGGAGATGATGATGATTTGGCATTTCATGATGAAGTACATGGTTCGTTAATGGAGCAGATAGATAAAGCCATGGATTTGCTGACAAGTAAATACATTAACTATGCCATAAGTTACGAAGGAGTATCACGAAGGGAAACGCCCACCTTTCCTGAAGCTGCACTAAGAGAGAGTCTCTTAAACAGCGTGGCTCATAAAGCATACGCCACTGGAGTACCAATACAGATAAGTGTTTATCCTGACCATATTGTTTTTTGGAATCCGGGAGAATTACCTGAACAATTGTCAATAGAAAAGCTTCTGCAAAAACACCCTTCATATCCTTATAATCCAGATATTGCCAATGCACTTTTTAGGAGCGGAGATATTGAAATGTGGGGTAGAGGCTATAGAAAAATTGTCAAGTCTGTGCTAGAGCAAAAGCAATTACCACCACAGATTGAATATGTCAATGGGCTAATGCTTACTTACTATTCAGATGCACATATTCAACTTAAAATGGAAGGTGTGGATGAAAAAGTAGCCCAGATAATAGAATACGTTATTGCAAAAGAAAGCATAAACAATACGGAAGTACAAAAGCTTTTAAGTGTAAGTAAGCCCACTGCAACCCGTTTGTTGAAACAAACGGAATTTTGGTTAAAGATGCAAGGGGTGCATGGTAAAGGAACTCGTTATGAATTAAAGTGGAGAGCATTATAAAAGGCTCAGAAAAGGCTCAGAAATAGAATACCTATCTTTTGTTGGTTTACTTACTCCCTCATTGACAGCTAATTGAATAAACATCAAAAGGCTCAGAAAAGGCTCACAGAAAAGGGATTCGAAATGATGTTGCGGTGGGCAGAGAACCAGGCCCAAACACGATCCAGCAAAGGTCAGCCCGACATTAGCACGAAGCGCCCGACGTAAAAATGAAAGGAAAAGTAAATAATTGCGGAAAATACATCCGCATCGGTACGACATTATACAAAAAGTACAAAGGGCGCTCATCAGCGGCAATTACACGAGGAAAAAATCAATCGGCCTGACGCAATTCCCAAAATCCGGCAAGTCGCAATTGTCGTGAAAATCCAAAAAAAACCGCCCGGATCGGGCGGTTCTTCATGCTGTTGTAATGATTAAATTCTTCCTTAATTCAAAATACTACGATAGTTCTCATTGATCAGCTCCGGCAGGTAACTGGCGATCATATCCAGCACTTCGGCATCCGCCAGCCTGGTGGCGCTGATCACTTTCTGGTTGTTCAACATGGCATCGTTCAGCACTTTCGTGTTGAGATCAGAAGGAACAAGCTGCTCACCCGGCTTCAGCGTTCTTGCGCCAAAACCTTTTTCGCTGTTTACATATTTCACTTCAAAATAACCGGTGCGGATAATATATTCATTGCCGGTTTTGGTTTCCTTCAGTAATACCTGCACAGGACGACCTGCATCACCATAGGTAATTTCCCAGCTCTTTTGAAAAGTGGTCCCGGGCACCAGATCTTCCCTGGCTAAGATTTTATAGTCATCGCGAAATGCTTCGGTGGTGTAGGAAAAACCTGTTCCTGTAATCGCCATTAGTGCAATTAAAACCAAACAAAAAATACTGTTTCTACTCTTCATGACATTTGTTTTTAAACTGTTATGGAATCACAACGGCACAAATGTAACAACAGGAATCCGATTAAAAAACGAAAACGGGAACTATTTTATTTTGTTAAAAAAGAGCATACTTTCAATTTGAAAGCATAGAATCAGAAAAGTTCCTTTTTAGATGACAATATGGGTTGTTTCTCCCTTAAAAATCTGTTATCATGAAGAATTACTTTCAGTTTGAAAGCAGTATATTCTACAACATATTCAATTGTTACGATCCATCAAAAAGCTGTCATATAATAACTAATAACCAATAAAAGACAAAAGCATACGTTTCAAATCTGTTTGTCTTAAAGACAAGTAACATAATCGGCCAAATTTTACTTACAATTTAAAAGTTACCGAATTAAGATTCTGAAAACAACTCACCTGCATGAACTTGCGCTTCTCTGATAATCTCTTTTTAATCTCCTGTAAATAAGGCCTTTCGTACATATACTTACAAATTACTCAATAAATAAAAAAAAGAGCAACAAACGTTGCTCTTTTTTTATTGTATGGCTTGCTATAATTTTTCAAATAATTTTCGGAAGCTGACCTGCTCCGAAATGATCCCCTTCACTTTTTCAATTGGAACCCGGTCCTGCGCCATGCTATCGCGGTACCTGATCGTTACGGTCCGGTCTTCGAGCGTCTGGTGATCCACCGTCACGCAGAAAGGCGTTCCGATAGCATCCATGCGGCGGTAACGCTTCCCGATCGAATCCTTTTCATCATACTGGCATTTAAAGTCAAACTTCAGATCATCAATGATCTCCCGTGCCTTCTCAGGCAGTCCATCCTTTTTGATCAGCGGCAAAACCGCCAGGGTTACCGGGGCCAGCACGGGCGGGATCCTCAGTACCACCCGGATCTCCTTTTGACCGGTTGCCGATTCAACCTCCTCCTCAGAATAGGAAGCCGAGATCACCTGCAGGAACATCCGGTCCAGACCGATCGATGTTTCAACCACATAGGGCACATACGATTCATTCAGTTCGGGATCAAAATAAGTGATTTTCTTGCCCGAATACTTCTGATGTT
>JBDKTZ010000060.1:0-2309 GCA_039679975.1 Prolixibacteraceae bacterium | reverse complement strand
AAAAGGATACAGGTTACAGGTAAGCTGGCTTTATTCGACGACCTGACAACCGTGCTGGACAATATCACGGTAATCCTTCCGGTCACCTACGAAATAGAAAACAACAAAATAATAATCAGTAAAAAATAATAAGACGCCTATGACATGAGTCCAATTTTGAGATAAAAAGCCGGATAATACCTCACATATCATCCGGCTTAAACTATCAGTCCACCTTTTTCGGAGTAGAACTAATAATATCATTTACAAATGTATGAAACAAAATGAATATGTAAAACGCATATTTGCGGATAATCTTTTCCATATCTTTAAAGTGATGCGAATAGTGCTTGTTTTAATTTTTTGGAGTGTTTCAGGTGCATTTTCGAATACCTGGTCTCAAAAGACAGTCTTCTCGTTCGATTTCAAGGATAAATCGATCAAAGAGATCTTTAATGCCATTGAAGAAAGAAGCGAATTTGTCTTCTTGTTTGCCAATGACATTGCCGAAGATCTGGAGCAACGGGTCAATGTCCGCGTTGAAGCTTCAACGGTCGACAAGATACTGGATGAAGCGTTTAAACCTACCAATCTGACCTATAAGATCAAAGACCGGCAGGTGCTCATCAACCGGAAGGAGCAACAGGAAAACAGACCTTTCAGCGTACAGTTGCCGCAAACACCTAAGACCCAGATTAAGGGAAGGGTCACGAACCTTGGAAAAGAGCCTCTTCCCGGAGCAACGGTCGTCCTCAAATCGAATACACTAAAGGGAACGGTTACCGACGCAAATGGTGAATTCTCTGTTTTTGTTGCCGGCCCTGACGAAATGCTGGTGATCTCCTTTATCGGAATGAAAACACACGAAGTAAAGGCAGGTCAGGGAACTACCTTCCTGCAGATTATACTGGAAGATATGATCAACGATCTTTCGGAAGTGGTCGCAACCGGCTATTTTAACCGGAAAAAGGAAGATTTTACGGGTTCGGCTGTCAGTATATCGGCCAACGAGCTTAAAACGGTGAGTCCGGCCGATCTCTTTCAAAGCATTGAAGCCTTCGACCCGTCATTCAAAATACAGGAAAATAACCTGTTGGGATCAAATCCCAATCGCCTGCCAAATATCAATGTCAGAGGCGCCTCGTCAGTCCCCTCTTCAAGCACGGACATACTCCGCCGCGACAATATTTCGAGTAATGTAAATATGCCCACCTTTATTCTGGATGGCTATGAAGTAGGTGTCGAAAAGATCTATGATCTGGACATGAACCGGATCGCCTCAATTACGCTGTTGAAAGATGCCGCCGCCACTGCCATTTATGGTTCAAGAGCAGCCAATGGCGTGCTGGTGATCACCACCGTAACCCCTGAAGAAGGAAAACTCCGCGTCTCATATAATTTTGACCTCAGCCTGAATGTTACAGATCTGTCATCCTACAAAGTACTGAATGCTGCTGACAAACTGGAATATGAGCGTCTCGCAGGACTCTACGATTATGACAACGCCTTAAGTCAGGATGAGCTTGACGAGGCCTATTTCCGGAAAAAATACAATGTGGTGAGCGGGGTCGATACCTATTGGCTTTCGCAACCAATTGAAGATGCCGTCGGCCACAAACATTCCCTGTATATCGACGGAGGCACCGAGACCATCCGATATGGCGTCAGCCTTCAGTATCAAAACACGCCTGGCGTGATGCAGGAATCCAAACGGGACCGGTATGGGATCGGCGCCGACCTTTCCTACAACCTGAATGGTAAATTCCTCTTTAAAAACACGCTTTCCGTTTCCCAGGTAAAAGGCGCTGAATCGCCTTACGGAAGCTTCAGCAACTACGTCAGGATGAACCCCTATTATCCCATGACCGGCGAAAACGGCGAAATCATCCGGGAAATTGATTCCTGGACCGATCGCAGCGGCGAGGGCTCCTCAATGAATACAGAAGTGGTACTAAACCCACTGTATGAAGGGACATTGAACAGTTTCAACGAATCTTCCTACCTGGAGGTGATCGATGCATTCAGCGTAGAATGGAATATGACATCCGAATTGCGGTTGAGAGGACTGGTGAGCCTGAACAAAAAAGTATCGGAAGCCGACAACTTCCTTTCTCCGCTGAGCAATACCTATTATTTTTACGCGACCGAAGATTTGTCAGACCGGGGGCAGTATGACTTCCAGAGTTCGGACGAGGTCACCGTCGACGGGAATGTCACCATGACCTACAGTAAAGGCTTCAACGACCATTTTATCAATCTGGCTCTGGGAGCCAATATCAGGGAGTATAACTACGATACCAAACTGATCTCAGCCACCGGGTTTACCAATG
>JBDKTZ010000181.1:0-12754 GCA_039679975.1 Prolixibacteraceae bacterium | reverse complement strand
TGGTTGAGAATATGGGGCGTATTAATTACGGCGCGGAGATCGTCCACAATAAAAAAGGGATCATTTCGCCCGTGTTCATCAATGACTTTGAGATAAGCGGCGGTTGGGAAATGTACAAACTACCTATGGACCGGGTTCCGGAGGTAAAAAAGGGAATGGTACGCGATGGAACTCCGGTGCTGTACGAGTCGGTCTTTAACCTGGATAAACCCGCCGATACCTTTCTTGATATGTCGGCCTGGGGAAAAGGCATTGTCTTTGTAAACGGATATAATATTGGCCGCTACTGGAAGGTAGGTCCGCAACAAACCCTCTATGTGCCGGGTTGCTGGCTGAAAAAAGGGGAGAACCGCGTTGTGATTTTTGAACAGTTGAATGAAAAACCGCAAACGGTGATTACTTTCACCGACACTCCCATACTGGAAACGCTGAACCTGACGGAAAAATAGGAAACAGAGCATGAGAAACTGATATGGTTATCCGTTGATCCGGTCATTATTTAGATTGATTCTTACATTTGTTCTTATTGTAAGTTTTACCCGAATATCGTAACTTGCTGATCATATAATAATTTACCTAATTGACCAGACATCTTATGAGAACATTTACATTCGGGCTGACACGGATAGCCTCCTTTTTTTCTTTAGCATTATTTTTATTAAGCTGTAACAAGGACGATGACAATCGGACAGAGCTTGTTTTTGCAAGCTGGAGGATCGATGATGTGGACGAAATGAACCGCATCAATAAGATTTACACCAGTAAACATCCTGATATTACCATTCGTTTCGATTCTTATGATCCAATGGAATATGAGGGGGTCATAACCGATCAATTATCGAAGCAGAAAGGAGCTGATATTATTTTTCTCTGGTCGTATGACAAAGGGGAGGCTCTTTACGATGCAGGGTATCTGGTCGATCTGACTGATATTATACCGAACCGGTCGTCTTATGCAGCTTCCGCATTAAACGCCTGGACAACAGATGAGGGTGTGACTTATGGAACTCCTTCGGTGGGAGTTACTCATGGTGTATATTACCTGAAATCTTTTTTTACGAAGTATAGTATCCAGGAACCTTCGACCTGGAATGAATTCATTGCAGCCTGCGAGAAGATTTATGCGGGAGGGGAGACGGCTATTGCGCAGGGAGCCGCCGATGGATGGTCGCTCAGCCGGATTGTATTTGGAGGCTTAGGTCCTAATTTTTATGGTGGAGAGCCTGCACGTCAGGAATTGATGGCAGGGACGGCAAAGGTGACCGATGCTAATTTTATAGAGGCATTCAATGCAGTAAACTCGCTGAAAAAGTACTTTCCGGCAAATTTTAAAACATTGGATTATGAAGATGCCCGGCAGATATTTCTGGAGGAGGATGCCGCGATGTATATCGGAGGTTCCTGGGAAATCAGTGTGCTTGAAGAAGCGGGACTAAATAGCCAGAAGATTGGCTGGTTTGCACCACCTGTAAAAAATGCGGGAGACAGGGTACAGTATTGTTTTCATGTGGATGCAGGTATTGGTGTGAATAAGGATTCAAAACACAAGGAAGAGGCGATCGAGTATTTGAAATGGCTCTGTGGAACAGAGTATGCCGGCGCTTTAATGACCGAGCTTCCCGGTTTTTTCTCCTATACGCCCGGAAACCTGACGCTGGGTAATGAGCTGGCCCAGGAAATGTTTAATACGGCATCTACGTCCGACCTTACTGTTCGCCTCATGTTTGAAAAGCTAAACTCAAAAACGCCCGGGGGGGACCAATTGCTGAATGATGCCCTGGAAGGTATGCTGACAGGCACTTATACTCCGGCAACTGCGGCTGCCTGGCTTCAGGAGCAACTGGAATCCTATTATAATTAGAATAATAAGGGACTCCTGTAGCCCCTAATTTCACGTTGCCGTGATGCAAAGTCTTAAAAGCGAGGAGTACGTCGCTCTGATCAATGACTAACGTGTAGCCAGAAAAATCATAGCCAAATGATGTAAAAGGAAATGATTTATATTTGAAACGAAAATATACTGCTGATTTTATTTCGTTATCTAACTTTTTGTGCTAAGTTTAGTCGGTGAACCGATGCAATACGATTATGTGGGGCCGTCAGGGATTAAGGCGGTCGGGAAATGCACCGGGTGAAACTACTCAAAGAAGAAGAGCAATGAATCTGAACCGAAGAACATTTATTAAAATAGGCTCGCTTGCAGCGGCTAATCTTAGCGCTTTTCCAATAAGCAGTCTGGCAGGATCAACGACCACCAGTCTTTTGCAGGGATTTATGTCTCCGCCCGATGAGGTGAAGTCGTCCTGCTACTGGTGGTGGTTCAACGGACTGGTCGACAAGGAAGGGATCACGCGCGATCTGGAAGAATTTCGGGCCAAGGGCATGGGAGAAGTACTGCTGGTGAATTCGGCCGGCGGATTGGGAGGTGTTCCGTTTCCCCAAGGTGCGAAACTCTTTTCGGACGAATGGAAAGTGCTCTATCGTCACGCCATGGCAGAAGCAAAAAGGCTCGGCATTGCCGTGGGCATTAATCTTAGTTCGGGCTGGTGCATGGGTGGTCCCTGGATCACACCGGAAAATTCAGGGCGTTGGTACCTGCAATCCCAGCTCGATGTGAAGGGACCGCAAAAGTTCTCCGGTACACTGCCGCTTCCGGGCAATCGCGATGGCTATGACAAGGTATTTAATCCCCCGGGGTACAAGGATTACATTGACCTTCCCCTGGAAAAGCTGGATTACCGCGACACAGCTGTAGTCGCTTTTTTGAATCCGGATCAGCACGTTTCCCGCATCACAGGAGAACGGGCAAAAGTGCTGGATGCCAAGACTAACCGCCGCGATGCCAGCAACTTTGCACTTGCGGTTAACGTGATGAGCCCGACCCGGATTCCCTGGCAGAATGACCCGGCCGATCAGCCGGTCCCCCTGAATAAAGTGATTGACCTGACTTCGAAAGTAAACAGCGAGGGCTGTCTGGACTGGGACGTGCCGGAAGGGAACTGGACGATTATTCGCACCGGGCACCGCATGACGGGCTCGCGGCTGATGATCGCCCAACCTGAAGTCGATGGGCTGTCGATCGACTGGTTCGACCGAAAAGGTGTCGAGATACAATTTAAAAACTTTGGAAAAATATGTCTGGAAGAAGCTGCAAAAGCGGGAGCGAAACCAAGGTACTTTTGCGACGACAGCTTCGAGGACGGATTCCCCAACTGGACCGGGAAAATACTGGAAAAATTCAGGGAATACAGGGGTTATGATGCCACACCTTATTTGCCTGTATTAAGAGGCTATCTTATCGAAAGCGCCGAAATTTCCGATCGTTTTCTGACCGATTATCGCAAAACGATTGCTGACTGTATGGCGGATGAGCATTATAAACGTTTTGCTGAATTATGTCATGAAAAGGGGCTCCTGGTGCAGAACGAAGCGGCAGGACCAAGCCGGTCGGGGACGATCTGCCTCGACGGACTGAAAAACCTTGGTCGAAGCGACATGCCCATGGGCGAATTCTGGTTGGGGCCTGATCATGAGGATCAGTCTACCCTTACCGACGATAAGTCTTACGGCGTTTCCCGCCTGGATTTCGGACAAAACAAGGTAACGAAAATGGTTGCGTCGGCAGCGCATCTTTACGGGAAGAAAACAGCCTCTGCCGAAGCATTTACAACAATGCGGCACTGGATGGACTATCCCGGTTCACTCAAGCAGGCACTCGATCGGGCATACTGCGAGGGGATTAACCGGATAGCCATCCATACCTCAACGGCTACACGTCCCCGGGACGGCAAACCCGGCTATGAATATGGCGCCGGCACCCATTTCAACCCCAATGTGACCTGGTGGGAAATGTCCGGCCCGTTTTTTGACTACGTGGCCCGGTGCCAGCATTTGCTCCGGTCGGGCATGTTCGTCGCCGATGTGCTTTATTATAACGGTGATGCTGCTCCCAATGTGGTCGAACAAAAGCAGATTAAGCCCGAACTGGGCAAAGGCTACGATTACGATGTCTGTAATGAAGAGGTGTTGTTGACACGGCTTTCTGTGAAGGATAACCTACTTGTGCTGCCCGACGGTATGTGTTACCGGCTGTTGGTCCTCCCGCAATTGAAGAGGATGCCTTTGCCGGTACTGCAGAAGATCAGGGATCTGGTGAAGAACGGGGCAACCGTGATCGGTCCCAGGCCGCTGACCGATTCCGGCCTGAAAAACTATCCTCAATGCGATCGTGAAATTGAAGCAATTACAGGGGAACTCTGGGCATCTGTTGACGGGAAAGAGGTCATCATGAACCGCTTTGGCAAAGGCCGCGTTTTCCATGGAGAGATCGTCCGTAATGTTCTTGCGCAGGATCAGGTCAGGCCTGACTTTGAATACAGCGGGGATAATGTCTGGATCGATTTTATCCACCGCAGCACTCCTGAAGCAGAAATCTATTTTGTGACCAACAGGAAAAAGCAACAGGCAAAAGCGACCTGCCTGTTCCGGGTAAAAGGGCGGCGCCCCGAAATCTGGGACGCTGTGAGCGGGAAGATTATCTGCCCGTCGTTCAATGAAGAGAACGGACGGACCAGCATTCCGCTTCATTTCGATGTCTTTCAGTCGGTGTTCGTGATTTTTCCCCGGAAAGCAGGCAAATCCGTATCCGATCATCAGGCCTGGCTCTGGCAGGATCCATCCCGCTTAAAGCCAATCCAGAAAATCGGAGGACCGTGGACCGTGAAATTCGATGCCACATGGGGAGGTCCCGAAGAAGTCCGCTTTGACAGGCTGAACGACTGGTCTGCACATCCCGATGAACGCATCCGTCATTATTCGGGAAAGGCCATCTATATCACCGGCTTTGATCAGACTCTGCGGTCCGGCAATGCGAAAAACCTCTTCCTCGATCTGGGTGTCGTGAAAAATATTGCCCGGGTAAGGCTGAACGGTAAAGACCTGGGGATTGTGTGGACAGCTCCCTGGCGGGTGGATATTGCTGACGCGGTGAAAGAAGGGAAAAATGAGCTTGAAATCGAAGTGATCAACCTCTGGCCCAACCGTCTGATCGGCGATGCGGCGCTTCTGCCCGAAAAGCGTCTGACCAATACCAATATTATCTTTAAAAGCGATGCGACTCTGCTTTCGTCCGGTCTGCTCGGACCGGTTGTAATGGTCTGCCCCGAAGAATCATAAAGTTTTTCTTTCAGTAGGTTTATACCTGTAATTTACTTATTTTAGATCTGTTCGCTGTCAGTGTGTTAGCTTCAGCCTGTGAATAAATCTTCCGGAGACGTCAGGGTAAAATCATCTGACCGTGTCATAAGTGAAAAAGAAGGAAAGCATGCAAAAGGCTGTTGCGCCGGAACCATCAATGTTAGCCGTCATGGAAGATGAAGAAAAGATGGAGGATTTTTCAGTCAGTGATGAGGATACTTTTGAGCAACTATTCAAAGAGTACTTCAGGGAGCTTCATGTCTATTCGTTTTCGGTTTTAAGGGATTGGGATCTGGCTGAGGAAGTCGTGCAGACCCTGTTTTTGAAGCTTTGGGAAAACGGTTCCTGGAAGCGGGTAGAGACATCCATGAAATCATTTCTTTACCGATCGGTTTATCACGAGAGTCTCAATGTGTTAAGGCAACATAAAGTGAGGCGGAATTATGAGAACAGTATCTTGTATACGATGAAAAACGAAACAGAATACGCCACATCCCCCGTTGAATTGAATGAGCTGGAAGAGCGGATCAGAATAAGTCTGAACCGGTTGCCGGAAAAATGCAGGACTGTTTTTCAGTTGAGCCGGTTCGGAGAACTAAAATACCATGAGATCGCGTCTCAGCTGGGGATCTCCGTCAAAACTGTTGAAACGCAGATGGGGAAAGCGATCCGTATGATGAGGCGAGACCTGAAAGACTATTTGTGCCAGGCAGCTTTAAATGATTAATCCGGTGGAGGAATGATGATGAACGACAAACTATTGACGAAATATCTCTTAAAGGAAGCCTCAGAAGCCGAGGTTGAAACAGCTGAACAATGGATCGGCGCTCATCCGGAAAATGAGCTGTACTACCGGCGTCTGAAGCATTTATGGAATGCCAGCTCCGGTATAGCAGGGAAAAGCAGGTTAAGTGAGGATGAAGCATGGAAGCATTTCCTCCAAAAGCGGGAGAGACTTTCTGTCACATCCCCGGTACGTGTAATCCGTTTCAACGGATTACGATTGGCGGCAGCCTGCTTTCTCTCTTTTCTGTTTGTGGCTGCCGCCTGGTATCTGCTGGCCCCCGCCGGCAGTCCGCTGATTTCGTCCACGTACAGCACTGAGGACCAGGTGCGTGAGGAAACCCTTTCTGACGGGTCGGTTATCACGATGAACAGGAACACCAGACTTGCTTTTTCACAGCGGATCCTTCAGAAGGAAAGGGTCGTGGAAATGAAGGAGGGTGAAGCCTTTTTTGAGGTGAAACCGGATAGGGAAAAACCCTTCGTCATTCACTCGGGTGAAGTGACCATTACGGTTGTGGGAACCTCTTTCCATGTGAAACGAAAAGAAGAAAAAACCGAAGTCATTGTCGAAAGCGGATTGGTAAAGGTCGAGGCTCCGGACCGGGAAGTGGAACTGAAACCCATGGAAAAGGTGTCAATTAACGTCACTTCGGGAGAGTTTAAAGAGGAAGAAGTGACCGACCGCCTGTATAATTATTACCTGCACAACCGGCTGGAAATGGAGAATACGCCTCTGTGGCGGGTGGCCGAAGTGCTGGAAGAGGCATACGGAGTGAAGATACAGGTGATTGGAGAAGATATCAGAGATTTGAGGTTGACTACCACCTTAAAACTGGGCCGACTGGATGACCTTCTTGAAGTGATCCGTGAAACCTTCAATATTACCGTAACAACAGCGGACGGGAATATTGTTATTAAAAAGTAAAGCGCATGTTTATGCAGAAAAGATCTGTTACTGTCCCAATCTTGTTGTTTATCAGTATTCTGGTTTGTACGTTGCCTGCCGCATCTCAGTATCATCTGGATCAGGAACTCGCTCTTACAAATGTGACCGCTCAGCCGCTTGACAATCTGCTTCATCAAATCAGTGAAAAAAACGGTTTTTACTTTTCTTACAACAGCCGGTCGCTTGCCGGCGACAGTCTTGTTTCGTTCCGCGATTTCAGCGGTACGCTGATCGAATTCCTGGAGAAGACGCTTGGTCCCGACTATGAATTTAAAGAGACTCCTGATTACGTGATCATCCGGTATGCTCCCCGGACTTTGGAAGTGATCACTGAAACGGAAAAAGAATCGGGCCGGTCATATGTATTAAAGGGATATGTGCTCGATTCGATCGGAGGTAAAGGGATCGGTAAAGCAAGCGTTTATGACCGGAAAGCACTGGTGTCGACCCTTTCGGATAATAACGGGCATTTTAGACTGGTTGTTAAACGGCCCGGAGAATCGATCTGGCTTACAGTGAACAAGGAGAACTACAGGGAAATGACCATGGTCGTTCTTCTTCCCGTTGAAGTGAAGCGGCGGGTGCGGGAAGGAAAGTATGGTTATTATCCGGATGAGGAAGACTCAAGCAGGTTGGAAAGAACAGGGATCGGTCGTTTTTTGATCGGTTCCCGGCAACGCACGCAGCGACTCAATTTAGGCGGCTTTTTTGCTTATAGTCCCTATCAGGTTTCCCTGATCCCGGGCCTGAGTACGCACGGTATGTTTAACAGTCAGGTCATCAACCACGGATCGGTGAACCTCATCGGAGGGTATACCGCCGGTGTCGACGGACTGGAGATGGGCGGGGTATTTAATGTTAACCAAAAGGATGTCCGGTTTCTCCAGATGGCAGGGGTCTTTAACCTGGTGGGAGGTCATGCCGAAGGCGTGCAGATGGCCGGCGTATCAAATAAAGTGATGGGTGATGTGAGTGGCGTGCAGATGGGAGGAGTCAGCAACTGGACGGACAATGCAAAAGGGGTGCAGCTTGCCGGAGTGATCAACATGTCAAAGGAGATGGAGGGACTGCAGGCTGCAGGTGTTATGAACGTGGCAACAGAGTCAAAAGGTACGCAGCTTGCCGGCGTAATGAACGTTTCTTCGGGCAAAACAGGACCCCAGATAGCGGGTGTGATCAATGTCGGCGGGAAGGTAAAGGGTATTCAGCTTGCCGGGTTGATCAATGTGGCCGACAGCAGCGATTATCCGATTGGCTTGATCAATGTCATTAAAAACGGGGAAAAGAGCTTCTCTCTTGGTACCGACGAATCGGGTCTGGCAGCGCTGACCTTCCGTTCAGGCGGAAGGGTGTTGTATGGCGTATTGGGGGCCGGTTATTACCTTCCGGACCGTGAACTTTCGTATGCGGTGGAAGCTGGGATTGGCGCCCATCTGACAGACAGCGAAACCTTCTCGCTGGACGCGGAAGCGGTTACCAGGAACAGCACCGAGTTTGACGGGCACGAACAAAACCGGGTGTCTTTCCGGTTATTACCGGAATTGCGCATGGACTCCCGCTTCAGTATTTATGCAGGGCCATCGGTCAATTTTACCGACCAGGACGGGAAGGAAGCAGGAATTGACAAAATACCGGGCTGGGTGCTTTATGAAAACAAATCAAATGGCCGCGCCCTTCATATCGGCCTTTCCGCCGGACTGAGATACAGGTGGTAAATGTAATGTATGTCAATGATTTAAATCATATTTGTGCAAATTAGAAATCATATTTATGATATGCATCAATTGATTGCAGGAGATATTGAATCCTTTGGAACTTAATGAAAACGATTTGTTTTTGGCTGTGAAGAATGACAGTTATATCCAACTTTTCTTCATGCATCGCTGTTTAGATAGGCATGAAGATGGAGCGATACATCCCTGACGTGTCTTTAAGGCCATTCATCAAGTCGTACGTGATCCTTGAAAGTGGAGAGGATCGTATTAACCGGTTATTGCCTGATACTTCCCTGGCGCTTGCGTTCAGGTACAGAGGCCTGGTTAAACAGGTTAAGGGAGATGCAGCAGACGCTTTCCCCCGGGCGGTTATCTCCGGTTTGAGAACATCGGCACGGCTTGTGAATTATATGCCCGATTCGGGAAATATCGTGGTACTGTTCAGGGAGGGAGGGGCGACTGCGTTTTTTCGTGAGCCGCTTCACCGGTTATTTGAAGCAAGTATTCCTCTCGATGCCATCATTAAACCGCCAGATGTAGCCATGGTGGAAGAACAACTCGCCGGGGCCCGCGATGATCGTGAACGGATCATTATCGTTGAGCGGTTTTTGCTTTCCAATTTGCGCCCTCCCAAACCCGATCAGTTGATTCTCGCGGCCGTAGAGAAGATCCACACAGAAAAAGGACTGCTTAAAATGGGCGAGCTGGCCAATCTGTTTTGCATCAGTCACGATGCCTTTGAAAAGCGTTTCCGGAAAACGGTCGGATCGTCGCCTAAACAGTTCGCTTCGGTTGTTCGCATGCGATCCGCCATCAACAGACGAAGTTCCGGCCTGCTCGACATGGCTTTTGATGCCGGCTTCTATGACCAGTCGCATTTCAATAAAAGTTTCAGGCAATTCACCGGTCAGTCGCCGACCGACTTCTTCAAATCGCCATTCTGGTAAATCAATGATTTTTTACAAGGAATCGTTTTTTATAGTTGCCAACTTCGCAATTATAAATGAAAGCAGTATGAAACGAGCATAGAAGCCGCGGCTTCCGCCCAAGTTGGTGTTTATATGCGAGTTCCATATGGCTATTAAATTGGTTACGTATGAAGGCAAATCTTGTAATGGGAATGATCTGTCTGGCGTTGTTCAGCTTCGAAGCCGATGCGCGGACAAATACCCCCGGTTCACAAACAGTAAAAGAAGAAGAAATGAAGGAATTTATGTTATTGGTAAGGGTGCCTGAAGACTACACTACGGAACAGGCAAAATCAGTGAACCCGAAATGGGATCAGGTGGTTGGTAAGTGGAAGGCGGACGGCGTTTTTGTAAAGAGCTACGTTTTTCCGCGCGACAGTTATGTGGTTTCCGGAACGGAGCGGCAAGTCAAAAAGGAATTCGTGGTTTCTGACCATCTTAAGGTGGTGAGCAGTATTATTCTGCGGGCTTCGAGCATGGAAGATGCAGTTGAACTGGCAAAAAATTGTCCCGTACTTGATTACGGCGGCTCCATCGAAGTGAGGGAAATCCCTCCGGTAGCAGTGTCGAGGGCGGCAGGTGAGTAAATTGGTTAGTTGATCAGCGCATAAGTGATCTGCGGATATCCACGTGTACCGCCATCCTGGTCGGTAAAATTATTGAATTTCAGTTTATAGGCATTCCCGTGGGCATCCCTGACGACATAGAAACGGTCGGTTTTTACACCTGCCGGGCCTCCCTCCCGGCCACCTGTTTCACGCCAGTTGGCGCCGATCACATTTCTCTCGCCAAAAAAAGGAATGGTATTCAAATTGGTTGAACTGATGTTGTCATAACTTACCGTGCTTGTGAGAACTTCTGCGGCGGTGACGCCTCCCATCCAGTTGATATAAACCTGATCGGCAAAATAGTGAGGGATTTCTTTTCCTTCTGAAGTTGTTTTAGAGACGGCTCCGGTCCATTCGATATCCCAGTCGTCTTTTTCGGGTTCAACCGAAATCAGGCCGTAGTCAAACGAAGCATAGCTGAAGTTATGCTCCTTATTTTTGCGAATGACCAGACTTTTGTAGTTGGTTGCCTTGATATCGGCATACTGCAGGATGTAGTCAGAGCCGCTTCTTATGATGCGGATCTTTTTCCATGGCCGTGAAGCTGCACCTCCGCCTGTTCCCCTGTTGACAATGTAAACTTTATTATCGGCTTCAACCGTTGAGATAGGAGCAATCACTGTTTTTGTGAGGTCGCCTGATACGTCGTCGACAAGTGAAAGCGCCTCAGGAGTTGCCGCGACTATCAGATTGAGCCCAACCGTATCCTGTGCGGTGACCTGGCTCAGGTTGGTTTTTGCTGTTGCGACTGCTGATGCAGCGACTGTATTATTCAGGATCACCCGAAACTCATTACCGTTATAGAATCCTAAGTCCCATGTGGTACGTGACACGGGGCTTTGTATGTTGTTGCTGAAGTCGATGAATACCGAATTTACTGCGTTGATTCCTCCGTGTCCTCCATTCAGTGTCATACTTGATCCCAGCGAAACGTCGGGTAATTCCGGATCATCTTTGCATGAATTTGTCAGCAGGCTTACCCCCGCGATTAAGAAGCACAATGGTAGTGTTTTCATGAAGGTCGATGAGATTGGTTTTTAAAAATAATTTTATTTTTAAGAACAAAAGTAAAAAAAGAACACCAACCAATAGTCGCAAATTGTAGTTTTTTACGTTTGCAAAAGGCTTTTTGTCGGGAAAAACAACCTACAGTCAATATCAGCTCGGACCATAATGTACCGATGAATGGCCGTCGCTGAATAAAATTTTCACAAACGTCAGGGTAAAACGGTTTGAGCGTGTCATGAGTGATAGAGAGAGAAATTAGTAACTGGTATTTATGCCAAAATTGTTAAATATAATTGAATCACATCATGATTTTCAAAAAGTTGATCTTAGCTCAGACATTTTTGGGTATTTGCATCCTGTTTTGTGCATGGCCTGCTGTATCCCGGTCATATTTTGTCCCGGAACCCGCCTTCGGCAAGGCAGGCGAAGCGGAGGCGACGGACTCTCTGACTTCCAGTCCATTTCAGCTCTCGCTGGTCCCTGTGTTAGGGACGCACAGCTTGTATGGCAGCCGGATCGTTTTTCACGGATCAGTGAATCTGGTCGGAGGCTACACCGGAGGAGTTAATGGATTGGAAATGGGCGGTGTGTTCAATCTCAACCGGAAAGATGTTCGTGGTGTACAAATGGGCGGGGTCTTTAACCTGGTGGGAGGCCGTGCCGAAGGAGTGCAGATGGCCGGGGTATCGAACAGGGTGAAAGGTGATGTGAGCGGCCTGCAGATGGGAGGAGTCAGCAACTGGACGGGCAACGCAAAGGGGGTGCAGCTTGCCGGAGTGATCAACATGTCAAAGGAGATGGAAGGACTGCAGATGGCCGGTGTTGTAAATACAGCAACAGAATCGAAGGGAACGCAGCTTGCGGGGGTGCTGAACGTTTCTTCGGGCGAAACAGGCTCGCAGGTGGCAGGTGTAATCAATGTTAGCGGGAAAGTAAAGGGTCTTCAGCTTGCGGGGGTGCTGAACCATTCATCGGGCAAAACAGGGTCCCAGATCGCAGGTGTGATCAATGTCGGCGGGAAGGTAAAGGGTCTTCAGCTTGCAGGCGTGATCAATGTGGCCGACAGCAGCGATTATCCCATCGGTTTGATCAACATCATCAAAAACGGAGGGAAGAGCTTCTCTCTTGGGACTGACGAATCGGGTTTGGCAGCCTTGACTTTCCGTTCGGGCGGACGAGTGCTGTATGGCGTAGCCGCAGTCGGTTATTACCTTGCCGATCGTGAACTGTCGTATGCGATGGAAGCAGGGATCGGCGTTCATCTGATAGACAACAATACCTTTTCCCTGGATGCTGAAGCAGTCGACAGGAGCAGTACCGACTTTGACGGGCACGAACAGCCTCGGGCATCTTTCATGCTGTTGCCGGAGCTGAGGATGGGAAGCCATTTCGGTATTTACGCGGGGCCGTCAATCAGCTATACTTATCCGAAACGGAAGGATGCGGGGATTGATAAAATACCGGGCTGGGTTTTGCATGAAAGCAAATCAACAGGCCGGGCTCTTCATATCGGCCTTTCCGGCGGAC
>JBDKTZ010000260.1:0-12729 GCA_039679975.1 Prolixibacteraceae bacterium | reverse complement strand
GGTATTTTTCTTCTTTCCCGTCACTTTTTTTCAGCTTGATCTTATGGGCTTGCGTAACCAGGAGGATCGAGCGCGGATCGTTCGGATCGAAAATTTCACTCTCCTTGTTTTTATAAACGATAAAGCGAACTGGCCGATCCATCTCGTTTTTTGTTTTATCCGCTTTCCATCGTATTTCCAGGCCTCTTTTCCTTACTCTGCCAGGTTTGTCAGGGGCTTTGCCGTCAATCCATTTCATAGGAGGAACAATGGCCGGATAACGATAGAGGTTTTGCTGAAGGCTATCCTGAAATCCCATCAGGTCACGTTGAAGATGTTTCGCACTATAGAAGGCGCCTCCTTTAATTCCTTCAATTTGGCGCATGATCCTGATTTGTCGGGTTAACTGGTCGGCCTGCCTCCATTCGGGAACATTCGAGTTTCGTTCGGCCTTATAAAGTGCCTGCCCAATGTAAAGATCCCGGTTGAAACGGTTCTGGCTCCACCAATGACAAAGCAGCTCAAAATTGACCGAAGGGTGGCCTATTTGCCAGTATAGCTGAGGCAAAACATAATCAATCCATTCATTCTGTTGCCATTTTAATATATCGGCATATAAATGATCGTAATTTGTTGTTCCTGCCATAGTGAGCGAACCCCTCCGGTCATCGGCCATGTTGCGCCATACGCCAAAAGGGCTGATCCCGAATTTTACCCAGGGTTTGGTTGCCTTAATCGCCTGCGACAGAAGATAAATGGTTTCATCCACATTATTACGGCGCCAATCACCAATCTGTTCCGGCTTGAATTTACCGGGATACTGAGAATAGGTTTGCAGGTCAGGAAAAGGGATGCCCGTGATGGGGTATGGGTAAAAGTAATCATCGAAATGGATGGCATCGATATCATAACGACTCACAACGTCCTTGACAACTTCAACAATAAACGCCCTGGTTTCAGGAAGTCCTGGATTAAAATACAGCTTGTCTCCATAGCTGATAATCCATTCGGGGTGTTGAAAAGCGATATGGCTGGAAGCTAAAGGCTCATCGGTATGCTGGGCAACGCGATAAGGATTGCACCACAGGTGAAGTTCCATATTCCGTTTGTGGCACTCATTGATCCAGAATGCCAATGGATCATAACCCGGATCTTTACCCTGCGTGCCTGTCAAATAACGTGACCAGGGTTCAAGATCGGACTTATAAAAAGCATCCCCGGCAGGACGTCCCTGAAAAATGACGGCATTGATCCCATTCTGCTGCAGCATATTGAGCATATTGATCGCTTCCTGCTTCTGTTGGGTTATTCCCAATCCCGGTCGTGATGGCCAGTCAATATTATTCACGGTAGCCACCCATGCCGCACGGAATTCATATTTGGGAGGAGTAGCCTGTGACCGGAAAGCGAGGAGCGTAAAGAATAGCAG
Source organism: Prolixibacteraceae bacterium (assembly GCA_039679975.1). GTDB lineage: Bacteria > Bacteroidota > Bacteroidia > Bacteroidales > Prolixibacteraceae > JBCFBK01. The sequence goes on along the minus strand of JBDKTZ010000260.1, from coordinate 11,321 downwards.
GGCGAACAGTTTTGAATACATAGTTAAATTAGATTTTTATAAAGATTTTTTTTCGGTACAAAATAAAGCCAACAAGCCAGAATAACACAGCATAATGAAGTGCAAAAAGTAAAGATCCGTTCATTTTCCCGGCCCAGGGCACCAAAAGCTCCTGATAAATAAACGTTTTTAACGAAACTTGTCCCCCGTCCGCACCTGGTATCAGGATCACACTGAGCAGATCTGCCCAAATTCCGGCAAGCATGAATATAAACAAGGGGTTCATTCCGTAAACCAAAAGCGGGTGCGCCCATTTTTGTTTTCTTTTGATATCGATGATCCAGATGAGGATTGCCAGCAAGATGCTTGCCAGTCCGCAACTATAGAGCACATAGGAGCTTGACCAGATTGGCTTGTTGATTGGAAATAACGGATTCCATAACAGCGCGGCAACGATTCCTGTGGTCCCCCAGCCAATTAATTGATAAACCGACTTCAGCCTGTCCTGTTGCTGATCGATCAACCGCCCCGCCAAAAAGCCAAACAGTATATTGGCAACAGAAGGGACTGTGCTAAGCAAACCTTCGGGATCAAATGGAATTCCATAGCCATGATACATGTGGCTTTCTCCTAAAATGAACAAATCTGTTTGTCTGACCACATTCCCTTCCAATGAAAGCGGATCTTCACCTCCAAACAGGTGAAGGATTCCCCAATAACCAAGCAACAGCACCCAAATAATAACATAATTCCACCGAATGGGGAAAAGCAGGACCATAAATGCCGCCACACCGTAAGCGAATGCAATACGTTGAAGAACACCCATAATCCGAAGAAAGTCGGGATCAAAATTTTTAAACGGGAAAGCGTTTAAGAAAAGCCCCATTGAAAATATCAGTATCGTTCTTTTGATAATCTTTCCTGTTAAGGACGGGTTGAGCCGATAATCCTGCTTTTTGAATGAATACCACATGGCTGTGCCCACGATAAACATGAAAAACGGAAAGACCAGATCGGTGGGTGTGCAACCATCCCATGGTGCATGACGTAGCGGGGGATAAACATATGTCCAGCTTCCGGGGTTATTCACAATGATCATCAGCAGGATGGTCAGGCCTCTTAATACATCCAGGGCGATCATCCGGTCAGGTTGTTTGCTCATGCCGGTACTCTGCTTGTTTTATCATGGATAATAACGGACAAACGCTTCCATGGCTTCATATTCAGCCATTCCCAGTTGGTTGTAGAGAATCGCTGTAGCATGGTTACGATCCTCCGCCCGTTGCCAGAATTCCCTGACGTCGTCTCCCATGAACATGGCTCCTTCCTTCTGTGATTGATGTCTGAAAATAGCCTCCCGTTTTTTATAAAGCTCATCCGGACTGATCGGAACAGCCATTTCAATCTCGTCGATGTCCCATTCGTGCCAGGCTCCCCTATATAGCCACAACCAGCAATCGTTCATCCAGGCGTCTTCTTTTACTTCTTCCATGGCATACAGGATCGCATCCAGACAAACCCGGTGGGTACCGTGCGGATCGGAGAGATCGCCTGCAGCAAAGATCTGATGAGGTTTGATTTCACGGAGAAAATTCTTGATGATCTCAATGTCTTCATATCCGATCGACTTTTTCTGAACTTCACCTGTTTCATAAAACGGCAGGTCGAGAAAATGAACATTATTATTTATTACACCGGCATACCTGCAGGCCGCTTTTGCTTCCATACGCCTGATCAGGCTTTTAATTTTCCGGACATCAGGAATGTCTTTTTCCCCTTCTTTCTTATTTTTCAGAAATAAAGTGGTCTTTTCATATTGGTTTTTTTGCCTTTCATTCCCCGGATCATAGTAATTTGAGTAAGAATTGTGAAACGAAATAAAACGATTGGCATATTCGTCCGAAACCGCAATGTTACCCGATACCTGATAGGCTACATGCACGTCATGACCCTGTTCAACCAGGCGGATCAACGTACCTCCCATCGAGATTACATCGTCGTCGGGATGAGGACTGAAAACAATTACACGCTTTTTCCCCGGCGATTGGCGCTCAGGTCGGAACGTATCATCCGCATTTGGTTTTCCGCCCGGCCACCCGGTAATTGTATGCTGAAGATCATTGAACACTTTTATGTTAATGGCATACGCTGATCCTTTTTCTGAGATCAGTTCACTCAGGCCATTGGTAATGTAATCATTATTGGTCAGCTTCAGAATGGATTTCCCTGTTTGCTGGCATAGCCATACCACTGCTTTGAGAACGATCCTGTCTGAATTCCAGTCGCACGAATCGACCATCCATGGTGTTTTTACCCGGGTAAGCTGCATGGCTGCACCCAGGTCCAGATAGATCGAAGCATTTAAATGCAACTGGAGGTAGCTCGCCGGAACCTGCTCTGAAACGGAGCCCTCGACGGTCTTTTTCAGGATATCGGCTTTTGCTTCTCCAAATCCCAGCAGAATGACCCTTTTGGCTTTCATGATATTGTCAATCCCCATTGTGAGCGCTCTTGGCGGAACATTGATAACTCCTCCAAAGTTTTTGGCAACATCCTGTTTCGTAGAGGTATCCATGACAACCAGCCGGGTTTTCGAATTCAATTGTGATCCTGGCTCATTAAAACCAATAACGCCGTTCCGTCCAACACCCAGCAGTTGGATGTCAATTCCTCCCGCGTCCTGGATTTTCTTATCGTATTCCCTGCAAAACTGATAAACCTCACTGATGGGTAAGTCTCCCCTTGGAATAAAGATATGTTGAGGTAAAATATCAATCTGGCTGAAGAAGTGTTTATGCATGTAAGTTTGAAACGAATGAATGGAATCGGGATCCATTGGATAGTATTCGTCCAGATTGAACGTGATCACATTTTTGAAACTCAGGCCCTCCTGCCGGTGCATCCTGATCAACTCCTGGTAAACCCCTTTAGGCGTTGAACCGGTTGGAAGACCGAGCACACAAAATTGTCCTTCACGCTGCTTCTCCTTTATTTTCATGGCGATCTCTCTTGCAGCCTGGGCACAGGCTTCTTCCGAGTCCTCATAAATATCGGTCGGTATCTTTTCATATTTGGTCAAAACGTCAAGATGAGCCAGATTTTTAGGCTTATGATAGGACGTTCCCCGAAACAGAGGATTGTTTGAAGTTAATTTTTTAGGTAAATCCATTGCCATCAATGTTTAAGTGACCATTCAGTCAAAAATACTAATTAAAATTTATCCTGCAAAAAAATCTGTAATACATATTACACGTCGGCGCGACGAAAGACATGTATTTCCCGATCTAAAATACTAGCATCTTTCGAAAATAACAAGCAGCCGAAGGTTTTATTTATATTCCGGTTAACGGGATGACTCATGAGACCGGAAAAACACAGATTGGGGCCCGGTTTGCAGAAAATGCCTGTTCTGTTATCTTTTCACTATTAAAAGTAAATAATACTTTAATTATTGCAGGCTGAACCCGGGATTATATTCGAAAATATTGATATATTTGTCCCATCGAAGTATTTGTGCGATAGTCTTCTTTATTGCACAAATATTTAAATCAGACGGCAATCCGGGATTCTATTCCGGTTAGCTCATGGTTTAATAGGTTTAGTTGGTTTAGGTTAGTTTTTCCGGGAGACCGGACGGAAAAGGCAGTCAGAGGACTGCCTTTCCTTTTTAGGTCATACCAATTTTTTGCTTCACTTTGTCTTTTTTATCGAAGGTGAAAACGAGGAATGCCTCCTTAAAGCCGGATTAGATTATATTCGATGAGAGCACACAGAGATAAAATTTTGGAATTTAGTTTAGTCTGTTTCACGTATTTCAAAGAGTAAATTTTTGGCTGAAGCAATAGTTTCGACAGGCTCGAAACGCAGGCTTAGCTTGCCTTCCTTTTCTTTCATACGGCATTTCCCCGGATTTTTCTGGATAAAGTGAAGAACTTTCGTGAATGCAGGGGAATGATAATACGGAGATTTCTGATCGGAAATAAAGTAGCAGATCATTTTTTTATTTTTCAGGATGATCCGTTCCATACCTAGCTCAATCGCGATCCATCTCAGTCGGACAATTTCCAGTAATTCCCTGCCCGATGCCGGCATTGGGCCAAACCGATCGTTCAATCCGAGTTCAAACTGGTGAAGATTTTCTTCGGTTGTCAGACTGTCCAGTTCCCGGTATAACAGCATTCGTTCTGAAATGCTTTGGATATATTGGTCGGGAAAGAGCAATTCCATGTCGGTTTCAATCTGGCAATCATGAACAAATCGGGTTTGCAGGAATTTGTTTGTCGATTCTTCCTTATCGTCTTTAAAGAGTTCCTGATATTCCTCCTGTTTGAGTTCCTGGATAGCTTCATTCAGGATCCGGTGATAGGTTTCGAACCCAATATCGGCAATGAATCCGCTTTGTTCAGCTCCAAGCAGATTTCCGGCTCCCCTGATATCGAGGTCACGCATGGCAATATTAAAGCCGCTGCCCAGGTCCGAAAACTCTTCAATAGCCTGCAGCCTTCGCCGGGCTTCCGTACTTATTGTCGATAACGGCGGTGACAGCAGATAACAAAATGCTTTTTTATTGGAACGCCCGACGCGTCCGCGAAGCTGATGCAGGTCGCTTAATCCGAAATTTTCGGCATGGTTGATAATAATAGTATTGGTATTGGGAATATCGAGTCCCGATTCGATAATGGTTGTTGCGATCAGCACGTCGTATTCGCCGCTGATAAAATCGAGCATGATCTTTTCCAGCTTGTACCCTTCCATCTGGCCGTGAGCGACCACCGTTTTTGCTTTTGGGATGATTCTGTTTATGGTATCCTGAACGGCATTGATGTTCTGTACCCGGTTGTGAATAAAGAAAACCTGGCCGTTGCGGGCCAGTTCACTGGAAATGGCTTCGCGGATGATTTCTTCGCTGAAGCCGTGCAACTCAGTAACGATCGGATATCTGTTTGGTGGCGGAGTTTGGATGATCGACAGGTCACGTGCGCCCATCAGTGAAAACTGGAGTGTTCTGGGAATGGGAGTGGCGGTGAGTGTTAATGTATCTACATTCACCTTTAGTTGCTTCAGTTTCTCTTTCACTGAGACGCCAAATTTTTGCTCTTCGTCCACGATCAGCAAACCAAGGTCCTTAAACTTCACGTCTTTTCCAATCAGGCGGTGTGTACCGATCAGGATATCGACTTTGCCCTCCTTCAGTTCGTTCAGCACGTTTTTAATTTCAGCAACCTGGCGCAGACGGCTGATATAATTAATGTTTACCGGGAAATCGCCAAGTCGCTCTTTGAACGTACGGTAATGCTGAAGCGCGAGAATCGTTGTAGGTACGAGCACGGCAACCTGTTTTCCATCGGTCACTGCTTTAAACGCAGCCCGGATGGCAACTTCCGTCTTACCGAAGCCAACATCGCCGCAGATGAGCCTGTCCATGGGGATATCCCGTTCCATATCCTCTTTTACCGCCTGCGTGGCTTTCATCTGATCGGGAGTATCCTCAAAAATGAATGACGCTTCAAGCTCGTTCTGCAAATATGAATCGGGCGAAAAAGCAAACCCTTTCTCTTTTTTACGAAGGGCATACAAAGCGATAAGTTCGCGGGCGATATCCTTGACTTTGCTTTTGGTGCGGTCTTTTAATTTTTGCCAGGCTCCGCTCCCCAGCTTGTTTATTTTTGGCTCAATGCCATCCTTGCCTTTGTATTTGGTAATCCGGTGAAGCGAGTGAATGCTTACCAGCAGAACATCATTGTCTCTGTAGACCAGTCTGACGGCTTCCTGGATCTTTCCGTTGAGTTCAGTCTTGACCAAACCGGCGAATTTGCCGATGCCGTGATCGATATGCACAACATAATCGCCCTGATGGAGGGTGTTTAACTCCTTCAGCGTGATACTTTCCTTTTGTTCCCTGCGATTTTTTATTTTAAACCGATGGTAACGTTCAAAGATTTGGTGGTCGGTGTAGCAACATATTCGAAGATCATGGTCAATGAATCCTTCGTGCAGGGTGAAATCCAAACCGGTAAACTGAACATCCAGATTTTGATCATCAAAGATGGCACGAAGCCGTTCAATCTGTTTTTCATTCGACGAAAGGATGAAATTCTGATAACCTATTCTGAAATTTTCCTGCAGGTTTTCTGCCAGTAGCTGAAAATTTTTATTGAAAACAGGTTGGGGAGAAGTATTAAAGTGGAAATGACGGGCGGAAGAAAAATAAGATGAAGTACCCCCCTCAATGCAGGTAAATCTTTCCAATGCCGAAAGAAAATCAGCTCCGGTGATGACTTGTTTCAGCAAGTCTTTGTTATACTCTTCGGAGACAGTGATAAGCTGGCTTATATGATCAATGAATCCGGTAATCAGTTTGATATCCCGAATAACAATCGTGCTGGTTTCAGGAAGAAAGTCCAGAAAATTTTCACGTTTTTCTTCATTCAGTCCGCCCTGAATATCCGGGATGATCACAATTGCGTCCAGTTGGGCTATCGAAATCTGATCGGCAATATCAAAGGTACGGATCGTATCGATCTGATCACCGAAAAAATCGAGACGGTAAGGATCTTCACTGGAAAAAGAATAAACATCCACAATACTTCCCCGAACAGAATACTGGCCGGGTTCGGTGACGAAATCGACGCGTTCAAACCCGTATTCAAAGAGAACATCGTTCAAAAAATCGATTGACAGTTTATCTTTCTTTCTGATCTGAAAACTGTTTGAACTCAGCGCTTCGCTGGTAATCACCTTCTCGACCAGCGCTTCCGGATAGCTGACAATACTCAGAGGTATTTTTTGCTGCAGCTGGTTTAATACTTCTGCACGCAGGATGATATTTTCCTGCTCCGGCTGATCAAACTGGGGTGGCCTTTTGTATGAACCGGGGAAAAAAGAGACCGTTGAACTGGTCTGAAGGTTGATCAGGTCATCATAGAAATAAGCGGCTTCTTCTTTGTCATTCAGGATGTAAATGACCGGTTCCGTCCTTGTTTCAGATAAGGCTGCCGCCAGTAATGTTCGTGAAGAACCCGTCAATCCGCGCAGGTGAAACTTTCCACCGGGGATATTTGTATCCTTCAAAACAGACTGGATAGCCATGTTCTTCTCAAATAAACGTCGAAATCCTTTCAACTCCAAAATCCTCAAAAATTAAGTTGCAAAGATAAGGATTTGTTTGACCAGGACGTTTGATAAGCCATGCAATCTGCTATGAAACGTGAGATTTTAATTAAATTGTAAGGGTCAGTTTTTTTTATTGTAATAATCTGTGGTTGAAAATTAAAAGCTGCGTAACTTTGCCAACGGAGGATACAAACGACTTTTGGTTGTTCGTATTCGGATTGTGAGTTGACAGGACATTTTTCATATACAAATATTAAACATTCAAAGCCATGAGACGATATTTTGTAATTATTACGTTGATCCTTGTATTCAGCTCATGCCGGCAAGCTAAGATTGACCAGATGCAGATGGCTCAGGACAGTATTACCCAGGCTCTTATCAGACGCGATTCCACTATTTTGGATTTTGTTGCTTCGATGAATGAAATCCAGGAGAACCTTGATTCGATCAAGAGGATACAGTCTATCGTAAAGGTGCAGTCTAACAGTGGCAACGAATTGCAGCAGGGAGACAAGGACCGGATTGTAAGCGACATCAGGATGATCAATGATCTGCTTCAAAGAAACAAAGATCTGATTGCTCAATTGCAGAGGCAGGCCAGTTCGTCGGGAATGAAAATTGCTGAATTGCAAAAGGCCATGATAAACCTGAATCGTCAGGTAGAGGAAAAGAATGCGGAGATCACTGCCTTGCATGAAGAGTTGCAAAAGTTGAATTTTGATATGGAAGGATTGAATGTTGAGCTTAAAACAGCCGAGGAAAAGACCATCACCCAGGAAAAGGTAATCCAGGAAAAAACAAAGGCCATAGAAGAACAGACTGTGGCGATGAACAAAGCATGGTATGCGTTTGGAACACCTAAAGAACTTATTTCAAACGGCGTTGCGGAGAAGGAGGGGGGAGTACTTGGACTGGGCAGGACTCTTCGAATGAAGGAAGATTTCAATAAAGAATTTTTTACTCAGGTTGATTTGCGCGATTTGAAAAGCATACCACTTTATGTAAAAAAGGCCGAACTGATTACCACTCACCCTGCCGGTTCCTATCATTTCGCGGGCGAAGATGAAATCGAGAGCCTTGAAATTGATCATCCTCAGGAGTTTTGGAAAACTTCCAAATATCTGGTAATCGCGATTAACTAGTGGCTTGGAAGATTGAACAGCAGCCGCTTTCCTTTCACGTCGGCATTGATTGCTCCTTGATTATAGGCCAGTTGCCCGTTCACAAACGTTTTTTCTATCTGATGGCTGAATTCAGTTCCTTCGAACGGTGACCATCCGCATTTATACAGAATGTTTTCAGGAACAACGGTCCATCGCTTTTGAGGGTCGATCAGTACCAGGTCTGCATAATATCCCTCGCGGATATATCCTCTTTTGTGAATGCGAAATAAATCAGCGGGGGCATGACACATTTTCCCGACAATGTTGGGAATGGTGATTTTTCCCTGACGGGCAAATTCGAGCATAGCGGTTAGTGAATGCTGTACCAGCGGCCCGCCTGAAGGAGCTTTCATGTAAGGGTGCGCTTTTTCGTCGAGCGTGTGAGGTGCATGGTCGGTGGCAATCACGTCAATTTTATCTGAAAGCAGTGCTGTCCATAATGCTTCCCTGTCATCCGGAGATTTAACCGCCGGATTCCATTTGATGCGGGTGCCATACTGAGGATAATCTCGTTCATCGAACCACAGGTGATGTACGCAAACTTCAGCGGTGATCTTTTTATCGCGTACCGGCCCTGGTTCAAAAAGCCTCATTTCATCGGCGGTTGACAGGTGCAGCACGTGTAGCCGGGTACCAAATCGGGCGGCGAGTTTCACGGCTTTCGATGAAGATTGGAAACAGGCTTCAGCACTTCGGATCCTCGGATGGCGGGAGATGGGAATGAGTTCGCCGTATTTTTCCCGATACAGCTCCATATTCTTTCTGATGATATTTTCATCTTCACAGTGTACCGCCACCAGCGTATGCGCGTGCTTAAATAATTCGGATAAAGTCAGGTCATTATCAACCAGCATATTGCCTGTTGATGACCCCATGAAGACCTTAATTCCGCATACGCGTGCCGGATCGACTTCCAGAACTTCCTTCAGATTATCATTGGTTGCTCCGATATAAAATGAATAGTTGACAGCTGAAACTTCAGCTGCCCGGGCATATTTCTTTTCCAACTCGTCAATTGTAACAGCCTGGGGAATAGTATTGGGCATTTCCATGTACGATGTGATTCCTCCTGCGAGCGCCGCTCTTGACTCGGTCATGATATCGCCTTTGTGTGTCAATCCCGGTTCACGGAAATGTACCTGATCGTCAATTACCCCCGGGATCAGATATTTTCCTGACGCGTCGATCAGATTTGCAGACTCCATCTCTTCCAGGGGAATCTCACCGCGATAGATCTTCCTGATCCATTCACCGTCAATGAGCACACTTCCTATAAATATGTCTCCTTCATTGATGATCGTCGCACCACGGATAATTGTCTTCATAGAGTCTAATTTAGTAATCTGATACGTAAAGAAAAATAAAAAGGCTACAACTTTTTCATTTCCGGTTCCGCGGCAGGTTCTCCTGTATGAGCTTTATAGCGTTTAAACCAGCTTCTTATTTTCATTTCCAGGATACCCCAGAGCGCCTCGTTAAAGATGCCGCCGCTCATTTTCGAATGACCTTCCTGGCGCTCTGTGAAGATGATGGGAACTTCAACCAGATTAAAACCATGTTTCCATGCAGTGAACTTCATTTCAATCTGAAATCCGTAACCTTTCAGCTGAATGCTGTCGAGCTTAATCGTTTGCAACACCTGCCGGCGATAACATTTAAATCCGGCAGTTGTATCCATAACCTTCATTCCGGTGATCATCCGAACGTATACAGAAGCAAAATAAGACATCAATACGCGACCCAGCGGCCAGTTAATCACGTTGATCCCTCTGATGTAGCGGGAGCCGATGGCCACATCTGCTCCTTCATTGGCACATGCGTAATACAAACGTTCCAGATCGGCCGGATTGTGTGAAAAGTCACAATCCATTTCGAAAATATAATCTGCGCCATATTCCAATGCCCATTTGAATCCGGTGAGGTAAGCTGTACCAAGCCCCAGTTTGCCTGCGCGTTCCAGCAAATGCAGTTGGCCGGGGAATTCGATTTGCAAATCCTTGACAATTTGCGCAGTCCCGTCGGGTGAATGGTCATCGATGATCAGCAATTCAAATGGAACTTGCAATGAGAAGACCTCGCGAATCATCTTTTCGATGTTTTCCTTCTCATTGTAGGTCGGAATAATGATTAAATTTATTTTCACGAAGTAAATCTGTTAATTAAAAAAACGAAATTAAGATTTTTAGGGGAATTATTCTCAAAACAGCTTGTTTTGTCTTGACAGGTATGTTATTTTTCCTGACGAAAGAGGATTAAAGTTTAAATACGAAATCAAATGAATAAATCAATTTTATTGACCGGTTCGGTTTTTCTTGCTCTTGCCGTGATTACCGGTGCTTTTGGTGCACATGCGCTGAAAGCCAGACTGGCTGACAGTATGATGCAGATTTATAAAACAGCCGTGGAGTATCATTTCTATCATGCACTGGGACTGTTGTTCGTAGGGATTTTGTCGGTTCAGTTCCCTTCAGTACTGATTAACTGGTCGGGCATTTGTCTGATAATGGGAATTGTGTTATTCTCAGGTAGCTTATATGTGATTGCTCTGACCGGAATAAGATGGATAGGGGTAATTACCCCGATTGGAGGAATCAGCTTTATTGCCGGTTGGCTGCTGCTGTTTTTTTCAATATGGAAGAATTTCAAATGAAAAAGGGGTGTTTCGAAAGTCCGAAACACCCCTTTTGGTTTCTATCTCTATTGAGGCAGTCTTCAAAAATTCGTTTCTCAGGAGGACAAATCTGAATTTGGAACAATCTCTTTTATTATTGTTTCCATCCGCCTCCTAAGGCCCGGTAGAGGAAGACGACAGAAGCGAGCTTTTGCAAACGGTCGTTGACGTCGTTTAATTGAGCCGAGAGTAAACTCTGTTGTGCATTAAGAACTTCTGTATAAGTGGCCGAAACATAATTCAGCAATTCTTTTGTATAGGACAGTGACTTTTCAAGAGAATTAAGCTGTTGCCGACGCAAGACGGTCTTTTTTTCTGATGCGTCGTATTGTCCCAGTGCATTGTTCACTTCCATGCCTGCATTTAACAACGTATTCCTAAAGCTTATCAAGGCT
>JBDKTZ010000085.1:0-2560 GCA_039679975.1 Prolixibacteraceae bacterium | reverse complement strand
TCCGGGTGGTCGATTCGCAGACCGTTGTGGGCATGCGCCGGTCGGGCGGTTTTATCCGTGATCACCGTTACTATTTCTGTGCCCGTTTTTCAAAACCTTTCAATCAGGTGGTATCATACCAGGACAGTGTAGTGGGCGGCAAACAACAGGTAAGCGGGAAAATTACCAAATTACTGCTTCAGTTTTCCACCACCGGCCAGGAAGCAGTGAACGTAAAAGTTGGTCTGTCAACAGCCGGCGAGCGAGGTGCAGTGACCAACCTTGACACAGAAGTGCCCGGTTGGGATTTTGATGCGGTTCACCGGCAAACGCAGGAACTGTGGAATACGTACCTGAAACGGATTGAGGTCAAGACAATGGATGAGGGGCAACGTATTTCGTTTTATACCTCCCTGTATCATGCTTTACTGATGCCCAACCTGGTGACCGATGTGGACGGGAGTTACTCGGGCTGGGATCACCAGATCCATAAGAGTGATGCCGGAGAGATGTATACCAACTTTTCGCTCTGGGATACCTACCGGGCTTTGCATCCGTTTTTGAACCTGATGTACCCCGAAGAAAACAGCCGTTTTGTACGCTCGCTGCTGGAACGCCACCGGCAAACCGGATTGCTGGTGACCAACGAATACGGGATGTGTGAAACCTGGTGCATGATCGGGAATCATGCCATTCCCGTCATTGCCGATGCTTATTTAAAAGGAGACAGCACCATCGACCCTGAGCTTGCTTATCAGGCCATCAGGCACGCGCAAACCTTCGAACATAACAAAGCCGACTGGTCAAACTATGACCGCTACGGTTACTTTCCCTTCGATCTGAGCGCCGGCGAGTCGGTTACACGCACCATGGAATCCGGTTATGATGATTACTGCGTGGCACAGATGGCCAAAGCACTAAACAAGACAGAGGATGAACAATTCTTTATGAAACGTGCCGGTTTTTATAAAAATCTCTACGATCCGCAACGGATGCTGGTGCGGGGCCGCGATTCGAAAGGAAACTGGCGTACGCCGTTTAATTCACATGCCCTTACCAGCGAATCGGAAGGCGGCGATTACACCGAAGGGAATGCCTGGCAGTGGACATGGCATGTGCAGCACGATGCGCCGGGCCTGATCGGCCTGTTTGGTTCGAAAGAGGCTTTTGTGCAAAAGCTGGATTCGCTTTTTTTTATCAAAGTCGACGAATTGCCGGGTCATGTCGCCGTACCTGATGTTACAGGGCTGATCGGATTGTACGCTCACGGAAACGAGCCAAGTCACCACATTGCTTATCTGTACACCTTAGCCGGGCGCCCCGACAAGACGGCGGAGATTGTGCGCAACGTGTTTGATCAGTTTTATCTGCCAAAACGCGACGGCTTGTGCGGAAACGACGACTGCGGACAAATGTCGGCCTGGTACCTCTTTTCAGCGATGGGCTTTTATCCGGTCAACCCGGTTTCGGGTACGTACGTGATCGGGGCTCCCCAGGTGCATGAAATGACCTTACACCTGCCAAACGGAAAAACGTTTAAAATGAAAGCACTTAACCTGTCAGACGCGAACCGGTATATCCGGTCTGTGAAACTGAACGGGAAGCCTCTGGATACATTCAGCATCAGCTATGATGAGATTAAAAACGGAGGAGAACTGGAATTCGATATGACAGACGTTCAGCAGTAAGATGAATCACTGCCCGGCATCGGTCCTTCTTTTATAATCAGCTAAAAAAGAATGAAACGAGCATGATTGTGCAAAACACAAACAGGAATAAATTGAAACGAAGTGGAAATCCGCAAAGCGAAAATCCTGACTATGCGAGTTCCATCCGACCATCAAAAACAAATTAACTACGTGTGAAAAATCTCGCAGTATTAGCATTGGGAACAGCGTTTTTCCTGCCGGCTTGCCACAAGACTACCGGCGACGGGAACCTGAGTCGGTATGCAGACCCTTTTATAGGGACGGCTTACGTCGGACATACCCACCCCGCGGCACAATTACCCTTTGGAATGGTACAGGTTGGCCCCGATACGGGTACCGATACATGGGAGCACTGTTCCGGATACTATGCGGGCGACTCATCGATCATTGGTTTTTCACATACTCATCTGAGCGGAACCGGCTGCCCCGACATGGGAGACATCCTGTTTATGCCGGTTACCGGCGATGTAATCTTTGATCCCGGAGAACCGGGAAACACGTCAACCGGGTACCGCTCCCGTTTCTCACATCAGAATGAAGAAGCCCGTCCGGGATATTACAAAGTGAAACTGGATGATTATGATATCCAGGTGGAATTGACTGCCATTGAAAGAACAGCGGTTCATCGCTACACCTATCCTGCTTCGGAACACGCGGGGATTGTTATCGACCTCGCCCATGGTATTGGTGATACAACGTTTGAATCGGGCATCCGCCTGCTAAATGACACAACCATCGTAGGAAAGCGGCGTTCTACCGGATTAGTGAAAGACCACACGTATAATTTCTACGCACGGTTATCAAAACCTGTGGAACAGGTTACCTCTTTTGCCGACAACTAAATTACGGGAAAACCAGACATTCAGGGGAAA
>JBDKTZ010000079.1:0-5054 GCA_039679975.1 Prolixibacteraceae bacterium | reverse complement strand
TAGATCATCATCCAGATCAGAACAGCTACCGGGAGATTGACCCTGGAGATTTCCAGTTCACTCAGAAATTGCACACTTTCGCCGGAAAAACTGCCAATAGCAATTCCGGCGCCGATGCAAAGTGCTACCCATAAGGTGAGGTACTTTTCAAAAAAACCAATCTGCTTTTTACTCGTGGTCATAGATGTAGTTATTTAGTGCCGTTTATTGTGATGCTGAAAATTCCCATATTGCTTTTCTTCAGTAATTGCAACTCGTCTTCGCCGATATAATTCAGCATGATATTATCGGGGATTTCGATCGATTTTTCTTTTCTGATTTCGACGGAATGAAAGCCCCTGGATTGAATGAGATCGATGTATTCATTTCTTTGAACAGCCCCTGAAACACAACCGGCATACATTTCGGCAGCTTGCCTGAGTTTTTCCGGGAGTTGCCCAACCAACACCACATCTGAGATGCAGAAGTGGCCTCCCGGTTTCAATACGCGGTATATTTCGTTGAAAGCCTTTTCTTTGTCCGGTACCAGGTTTAAAACACAGTTACTGATGACCACATCGAATGTGTTATCGGACAAAGGCATTTCTTCGATGTCGCCTTTTATAAACTGAATGTTGCTGAATCCTGTTTTTTGAAGGTTTACATTTGCTTTTTCGATCATAGCATCAGTAAAATCAATGCCCGTAACACGACCTTCATCGCCCGTAAGCGTCCGCGCCACAAAGCAGTCGTTCCCGGCACCTGAGCCGAGGTCGAGAACATGGTCGCCCTTATTGATCCCGGCATATTGGGTCGGTAGTCCGCAACCCAATCCAAGATCGGCATCCGGATTATATCCTTCCAACGCAGAATAATCGTCGCTGAAAACGGAATAGTCCATCTCATTACAGCAGCTTGCTCCGCCGCAACAGGAGCTTTGGCTTAATAACTTGCTCTGACTGGCGATCGCTCCGTATTTATCTTTTACAATCAGTTTTAAATCTTCTGCTTTCATCCTAATTGTGGTTTAATTTTATTTTGATACAGACTTGAAAAAGCGCCCCTGATCTCATCGCGTACACGGCGGAATTCACCCCAAATGTAATCGTCGGTACCGGTTGCATGCGACGGGTCTTCGAACCCGATATGCAGGCGGCTTTTCACTTTTCCGAAAAAAGCGGGGCAGGTTTCATTGGCATGATCGCAAACCGTAATGACGTAGTCCCACTCCTCATTCAGATATTCGTTGACCATTGCGGGTTTATGATGACTGATGTCGACGCCTTCCTCTTTCATCACCGCCACTGCTTTCGGATTTACCTGCGACGCAGGCTCTGTTCCGGCTGAACGGACTGTGATGTTTTTGTTGAACGACTGTAAAAAGCCATGTGCCATCTGGCTGCGGCAACTGTTGCCGGTGCATAAAATTAAAATCTTCATACTTATCCATATTTAAAATTTTCTGTTTTCAGCTTGTCTTGTTTTTTATAATATCCAGTTAAATACATAACCCAGTAAAATAATGAATATGCTGATTGTCCCGAAGAAAATGCCAATCAGCCTCCACTTCATTACTTTTTTGAGGAGTATGGCTTCGGGCAATGAAAGTCCCACGATGGCCATCATAAAGGCGATGCCTGTTCCCAGCGGAACGCCTTTGGCAACAAATACCTGAATGACCGGCACAATTCCGGCAGCGTTCGCGTACATGGGCACGGCAAGGAATACAGCTAAAGGCACGGCGTACCATTTATCGGCTGAAAGAAATTCGGTAAAGAAATTTTCGGGAACATAACCATGCATCGTAGCGCCAATGGCAATACCAATCAGCACATACACCAAAACCTTGCGCACAATATCCCATCCTTCGCGAATGATGACCGGAAGCCGGTCAATAAAAGGCGTTTGGTCCTTTTCCCACGTTTCCGAGTCTTGTTCTGAATTTGTCTGTATTTCCTTTACCCACTCGTTGAGATAGCGGTCCAATCTGAATTTTTCCAGAATCAAACCGCCGATTGTACCTAAAAGAATTCCGCTAATGGCATAGATCAGGGTCGGTTTAATTCCGAACAGACCGAGAAACATGGCTACGGCCACTTCATTGACAAGGGGGGAGGTGATCAAAAAAGCCAGCGTTACCCCAAGGGGTATTCCGCCTTTTACAAAACCAATAAAAAGCGGAATAGACGAACAGGAGCAGAAGGGTGTGATGGCCCCAAATAATGAGGCAAACAAATACTGAAGCCCGTACATCTTTTTTGTGGTCAGATAGAGGCGTAGCCGGTCAACAGGGAAATAAGCATTGACTACTCCCATCGATGAACTGATCAGAAATAAGAGAATCAGAATTTTGACGGTGTCATAAATAAAGAAATTGATGGCCTTAGCCGGATGGCCCTCCACGTCAAGTCCGAACACACCGTAAGTCAAATGATCGGCAAGTGGTTGGAGAAAGTAATAAAGGATTCCTAACAGCGGCAACACAACTGCGATGGAGATAATCAGCCTGATCTTTTTATTTTTCTGCATGAAATGATGATCTAAATCGTTCGCAAAAACACGAACATTGATTTCAAATTTTTTATAAAAACATGATCCGGACATAGTAAATGCCCACACCAATAAATAACACGGCTACTATGCGGCGAAACCATTGCTCAACGGTCTTCATTTTGTTGTAAATGCCTCCGATCGATCCCACCGAAAAGGCGATCAGCCAGGCAAACAAAATGACCGGAATTCCGGTTGCCAGCGCAAAAATAACGGGCAGATAAAGTCCCGATGCGCTGCTGATGGTCATCGGAATCAGCATGCCAAAATACAGGACGGCACTGTATGGGCAAAAGGCCAGGGCAAATACAATACCCAGGAGCAGAACGCCCCAAAAACTTTGGTTGACGCGATTTTCCATTTTACCCATCAATGAACTGAGCCCCGGGATCTGAATAAAGTTCAGCATACCGAGCATAAACAAGCCGGTCAGGATGAGTAACGGCCCTAGTAGTTTCTCTCCCCAGCTCTGAAAGAATCTTTCCAACTGAAACTGTCCGGCCCCAAAAAAGAAAAGCAAGCCGACAACAGTGTACGAAACAGCGCGCCCAAGCGTGTACACCAGTCCATTATAAAATACTTTTTTCCGGCTTTCCAGGTCTTTGCTAATATAGCCGATGGCAGTAATGTTGGTTGCCAAAGGGCAGGGACTTATGGCGGTCATAAGCCCCAGTATGAAAGCGGTAACCAATGGAAATTGCGAATTTTCCAGAAAATTTTGCAAAAGCTCCATCGCCTATTTCATTGAATCGATGGTCAATTTCAGCTTTGCCTTGAACTTGTCCGGATTGGTCCGGGCATTCAGAAAAGCATCATTAGTCAGGTTTTTAACCTTGTCACTGCTCACGATGAGCAGAGTTTGCCCACTGACTTTGTATTTTTCAAGCAAGGGGTTTTTGCTGTCTTTTTCGCCGTCGATAGAAAAAAATGCAACCCGGTCCCCGTAATGTTCTTTCAGCGCTTCTTTCGTAACAGCTTCGACTGCCTGGCAAGTTGCGCAACGACGAGTGGCATGGAAATAATAGACTTTAACTTTATTCGACTCTGGTTCTTCGGAGGCTACCTTTGTAGTTGACTGATTATCAGTGTTTGATCTGTTGCAGCATTGGGCTGAAACAGGAATGATTTCTGCAAAAAGGATGATACTTAAAATACTGATTATTTTTTTCATTTTTGAGTTGGTTGATTGATTACCGGGTTATTAATTAGTAAGATGGAGATTTCGTCGACTGAAGGAACTCTCCCTTTGACGACAATTTTACCATCGACAACCAGCGCAGGAGTGGTCATCACGCCGAACTGCATAATTTCGACAATATCCTCCACCTTGGTGACAGTAGCATTCAATCCTGTTTTTTCAACAGCTTCTTTCGCTGCTTTTTCAAGTGCCTTGCACTTTGCACAGCCGGTTCCCAATACTTTGATTTCCATAATTGATTTTTATTGTTCGTAGTTCGCAAAATGACGAACTATGAGGTTAAATTTTTTTACTTCTTAAATAATTTTCCAAATAATTGTTGGGCTTTTTCCCAGTTTTTTCGGTTAATACAATATTTCACTTTGGGTGCTTCAATCTCTCCCTGGATCAGGCCGGCTTCTTTCAGTTCTTTTAAATGCTGGGAGAGGGTGGATTTTGCAATGGGTAAAATGTCGGAAAGGTCGCCGCTGTAACAACAGGATTGCTTGTTCAGGAGCTCCAGTACGTACATTCGTACCGGGTGTCCCATGGCTTTTGCGAAGCGGGCGGCCTGGATTTGTTCCTCCGTGAAAACGACGATTTCTTCCATTATGGTTCGTAAAATTACGAACAAAGATATACAATTTTTAAAACGAAAATAATTTACGAGCAGAATTTTTTCCGGCAGTACTCCCAAAGCTGGATTTTGAATCCCTGTCCGCTTTTGATCCTGAATTGATTTTTCTTCTGGTCGGTCTGTAATGGTATTATAATCCCATCCGGTACCGGTCTTTAAGTGAATGGTATGTAACCCTGCAGCAACAGCAAGAAGAGTAGTGTCATTCAAATAAAAGACCTTGTTCCAGATCTATTGCCGACTGAGATCCCTTTTCCAGAGAACTTCACCTGTTTTTAAATAGCTTATCAGAAAAGTTGATCTCCCACTCTGTATTTTTACCCAATACCTGCATTCAATATTGAATCAACAAAATAAATACCATTTCTGACCTTCCACAATTCCTCCCCGGTATTGATATCCAAGCAGTAGCTTTTGTTATCAACTGTTAGGCTGTATGCTGTCACCCATATCGTCAACCTGAAACAAAATGATATTTGGGCTCTCTCTCTTATTTAATGAAAGATAACTAAATAGCTTATAGTCAATGTCGAAGAAAGAGGCGCGTTAGATATTTTCTCCATAACAAGCTTTTTTTTAAAATATTATCAATAAGTTAGTCTTTTAATTAAAATATCACCTGCCGATTTTGCCGGCTTGGATCTGATCTTCATCTGTAGTATTATCGGGAATTCATTCAGGGTTTGTTGAGACCGGGTAATTCTCAATGTT
>JBDKTZ010000314.1:0-2837 GCA_039679975.1 Prolixibacteraceae bacterium | reverse complement strand
TTCTCATTCTTTTTGTGATGATTGGCAGAGTTACCTCTGGATTGAGCTTCAGCATTTAACCCGATAATTGTCCCAAGCAACACCGGAACAATTAATTTAGAGTAGAATTTTGCTTTCATGATTTCAGCTTTTAAGATTAACACTTGCATTTGCCGGTAACCTGTTTCTTTTATTGGCAAATAATCAAAGTCTGTGCCAAAAGGATACAATTTTGATTATCAATAATTCACATCCAACATCGGTCTATCAAAATAAAAAAAAAGGAAAAGAGTTGAGACTGGAGATTTAGCCGTAACAGAAGTTCTCAAAATAAAAATAGAATGTTATTTTTGCCAAAAATTTTGGAAACGGTGGGGCGAATACTGGCAATTGATTATGGTAAAAAGCGCATTGGATTGGCTGTAACTGATCCGATGAAGATTATTGCAAATAAATTAGCAACAATATCAACAAATGACATTTGGGACTTTCTCAAAGATTATTTTCAAAAAGAACAGATTGAGTGTATCGTTGTTGGCTATCCGCGTCAAATGAACAATCAGCTATCCGACGCCGTTTTATACATCAATCCTTTTCTTAACCGCTTCCGCAAACTATATCCGGAGATGCCCCTGGAGTTAATGGATGAGCGATTTACATCAAAAATGGCATTTCAAACCATGATTGATGCGGGACTGAAGAAGAAGGCCAGGCAGAATAAAGGAACGATTGATACGATCAGCGCGACCATTATACTCCAATCGTATATGGAACAGCAAAAATTTAAACGATGATATACCCTGTTATTGTATATGGTGATCCGGTCTTAAGAAAAGAAACGGAACCCGTAGGAAAAGATTTTGAAGGATTAAAAGAATTGATCGAAGATATGTTCGAGACCATGTACCATTCTGACGGTGTTGGCCTTGCTGCACCACAAATTGGTAAATCTTTACGTATTTTTGTTGTTGATGCCTCCGGCAATGCCGATGAGGAACCCGGACTTAAAGACTTTAAGAAAGCCTTTATTAATCCGAAAATTATAGAACGATATGGTAATTTTTGCATAATTAATGAAGGTTGCCTGAGCCTGCCCGATATTCATGAAGATATTTCCCGTCCTTCGTTTGTCCGAATCAAATATCAGGATGAGAATCTGGAAGAGCACGTTGAAGAATACGGAGGTTTTGCTGCCAGAGTGATCCAGCATGAATATGATCATCTGGAAGGTATCCTTTTGATTGACCATCTTTTGCCTTTGAAAAAACGCCTGTTAAAAAGTAAACTTGCTGCGATCTCAAAAGGTAAGATTAAAACTTCATACAAAATCGCTATCCCAGGAAAAAAATAAGTTCATGGGCAGAAAAGCCACACTTCATTAGAAATTTATAGGGCTTCATCAAGTCATTGTCCTGAAAAGCAACGCACTGATTACAACCACGTAGATCAGGGAAAAACGAAATGAAGTTTTTCAGGAATTATCCGTTTGTTAAATTATTAAGCTTTCAGCTGACGGGAATCTGGATTGCAAACTTTTTCCCGGCAATCGGAAAACCGCTTTATCTGTCGTGTTTGATTCTCGTCTTTCTGATCATCAAACTGATCAGACAAAAAAAATATCCATGCGATTTGTTTTATTCAGCCCTGCTATGCGTTTTGATGATGACGATCTCATTTATCCGCGTACCTGATCATCAGTCTCCTCCCCAAATGCCGGATTCCGGGATTAACTGTTTCAGCATAGAAATACTCTGTCATTCCATTGAAAAAATAAACTCATTGCAGACAGTCGGAAAAATAGTGCAAAGTGATTCTCCCTGGTATACCGGCAAAAAGGTAGTCATTTATCTGAAAAAAGAACAAAAATCATTCGCTATTAAAACAGGTGATCAGATCATCGCCAAGGCCTTCATCAGTGAGATTAAAAACGCCGGAAATCCGTATGAGTTCAACTATAAAAACTATATGGCGAGAAAACAGATCCGGTACGGCATGTACCTTGATTCGGATCACTATCTCATCAATGAAAATGATAAGCCCTCTATTGGAATTGGAGTTAAACGGTTCCAGGAAAAACTGGTATCAAAACTGAAGGAGCAACTAAACAGCGATCAGGCTTATCAGGTCATCGCAGCGCTCACTCTTGGATATCGCAATGAACTCACCCGGGAAACCCAATCTTATTTTATCTCTACAGGGGCCATGCACATTTTATCAGTTTCAGGTTTGCATGTGGCCATGATCTTTCTGTTTTTAAATAGTCTGCTGTCCTTTTTAAAAAGGTCAAACACCGGCAAAGTCATTTATTTCTTTGTCATGATTACATGCCTTTGGGGGTATGCTTTGCTCACCGGGTTCTCACCGCCGGTACAACGGGCAGTGATCATGTTCTCCTTTATTCTGATCGGAAACAGTTTGAACAGACCCGCATCGATCTATAATTCGATTGCCGCTTCAGCCTTTTTTCTGCTCTTTTTTGACCCTGATCTGTTTTTTGATGTAGGTTTTCAACTTTCTTATATGGCCGTGATTACTATCGTTTTCTTTTATCCTAAACTTACAGGATTACTTCGTCCGAAAAACAAACTATTGAAGTACTCCTGGCAATTGTGTTGTATTTCACTGGCAGCACAAATTGGCGCCTTTCCCCTGTCAATTTATTATTTCAATCAGTTTCCTGTTTATTTCTGGCTTAGCAATTTTGTTGTTGTCCCTGCAGGCTATCTGATCCTGGCCCTGACCGGTGCATTCTTTATGTTTTCATATTTCAGTAACATGACACCGGTGATAGCGAAAATTCTTTGCGGCATTACGGATTCGACGCTTTTTCTGCTCAGAAAAATTGGAGAACTTCCATT
>JBDKTZ010000301.1:0-55572 GCA_039679975.1 Prolixibacteraceae bacterium | reverse complement strand
TGATAATCCGGGTTGTTCAGTTCTTCCCCCGTGAAATGCGGAATTTCCTGTCCAACAGCAACCGCTGCTGAGAAGAAGACCGCCGTGAGCATCCCGTTTATCCTGTTTAGCATCCTCATATCACTATCGTTTGTTCTTGATTAATCCGTCAATGATCTCCTTCCCGGCCTTAAAAACAGTGCCGTGTTTATGTCCCGGAGGAAGGGAAATTTCAGCAGAAACATCTTCAAAATGGATGAAGTCGGCCGTCCGGGCTGCACCGAACTTTTTGTCACGATAGGCATCGTAATAAATCAGATACTGATCGCCCGTTTTTAAAACGGTTGGCCCTTCCGTAAAGGACTCCGTGAAAGCGGCCGACACCTGTTCATAAGGGCCCAGGGGAGCGTTTGCAAAAGCCACCTTCAGGTTCCGCATCAGACGCGTGTTATCTTTCAGAACCAGCACATAATCGGCTGTATCACGCTTCACGATCACGGCGTCGATCACACTGAAGCCCGGATCAAGAAACAGCTTTGCTTCCGAAAAGCTGATAAAATCTTTGGTAGTCGTATAGTACATCCGGTGATTGTTCCGTTCTTCTTCCAGACCTTTTTCAAACTTGAACGGAATGGTCGATGCCCAGATGATGATGTATTCCTGCCTCTCATCGTCATAGAAAAGCTCCGGCGCCCACACATTTACCGTCGAGGTATCGGGCATCACCTCAATAAATTTCTGCTCCGTCCAGTTGATCAGATCTTTTGAGCCGGCATAACCGAAACCGCGGTCGCCTTTCCAGGAAGAGGTCCAGACCAGGTGGAATGTGCCGTCGGGCCCTTTCACCACCGAAGGATCGCGCATCACTTTTTGCTGACCCACTTCGGGTGAAAGCCACGGTCCTCCGAGGTCGGTCCAGTGATAGCCGTCCTCGCTGTACGCCAGAAACAACCCCTTGTCGGCCGGTTCACGAAAGGTTGAAAAAAGATAATATTCCTTTTCTTCCGGCTGCCCGCAGGAAGCCAAGCCTGCAATGAGTAACAGTACCGTCCAGTGTAATATTTTTCCAGTTACCATTTGCGATCTGTTATTTAAATTTTCAGTCTTCCGTTTTCCCGTCTCCGTTCTCCGGTTTCCGTTTTCCTTCCACTCCATGCCCCATGCGCTGTGCTCCATGCGCTTTGCCTTCTTACCTTGCAACCTTTTCACCTTGTCATCCTATTACTTACCCTTTCCCGTTCTCCGGTCTCCCGTCTCCGGTTTCCGTTCATTCCGTGGTCATCACCAGCACCCAGTCGTTTCCGTTCTGTACTTCACCCGGGGGGTCGAATTCATGGATGTCGCGGTTGGGAAATACGCCGACTGCTTCTGTTTTCCCGTCACGGGGATTGTACCAGGCTGCTTTCACTTTTTCACCCTTTATTTTTCCCATATTGACTTTCATGTTCTGTCCGTTATACGTGTAAATAAATGCATAGTCATCTCCCCGGGTGGCAACATGGTGATGATAACGGTCGCCCGGCTGTTCAGCGATGATCGACTGATCCGGCACCCTGTCAAAATAAGATCGGGAAAGCATCAGTTCCTTCAGATAGATCATTTGCCCCGCGCCCGGATCGTTGATGGCTTCCGTCCAGTATTTCTTTGCCCCGTAAGCACTGCCCTTGTCTTTTGGATGATAGAACTGCATCACGGCGCTGTGTCCGTATGTAAATCCGCATCCGCCCGCAAAAACCGACCAGTAGGCATAGCGGCGCACATCCGCATCGGTCCAGTAGGGCTGCAGGGTGTCGTGAAGTCCTTGCGGGATCCCTTCATACGAGGGCTCACCATCAAGTGTCGGCTTAACCGGAATCAGACTGTAATCCGCCTCCGCGTACTTCCAGTTGTCTTCCCCGTATGCCTTTTCCGTATCATCCTGGTCATAACGCCGGTGTCCCGACTGGAACATATTGAAATCGAGCCAGGCTTTATGATGAAACCAGTCCGACGACTGCGTTCTGCCAAACGGATGAAAGGTAATCAGATGGTTGGGGTCACCGGCATTCAGGCTGTTCCCGATCTCATTCCAAACTTCGATGGAATCCGATCCTGCAATATCGCCGCCGTTCAGCCAGACCACATTGGGTTGGTTCCTGTAGCGCGCCGCCAGGAATTCAGAATAGATTTTCGCTTGTGCCCGGTTCACATGTCCGGCCTTGACATTCGTGCCCCAAATTGGCACCAGGGCGATGTAAAGTCCCCGTTGCGCAGCCTGCGCAATGACAAAATCCATATGATCCCAGTAATCGTATTCGTCCGGATGATCAAAATTGTTCCCTTGGGTAGTCAGAGGCCTGGAGACATCCTGATTGACCAGGGCCGAGTCACCATAGAGGTTTTTCGCTCCCACGCCATGCAGCACCATCACCTGGATCACGTTGAAGCCCTTCTCAGCACGATTGTCAAGATATTGAACAACCTCTTCCCTGCTCAGTTTGGTAAATAAGAGCCAGCCGGTGTCGCCCAGCCAGAAAAACGGCTTTTTATTTTGGTCAGCAAAAAAACGGCCGTTCTCCGAAACCTGCAGTACCCGCATTTGCTCCGGTGCGGCTTTTTTGATTTCTGCCCTGCAGGATATCAGAAGCGCCATTAGGCTGATCAACAGTATTTTGTTCATCATGTTTTGGTTTTGTGGTTACTGATACAATGAGTTCATCGTTTCAATTTAGTTGATCATCCGGATCCTTCTGATCGTTCATTTTTCGTCCGTACCAGGTTAACCGGGGCTCCGGCTTATCTCCCTTATACATAAAGCTGGCCGTGTAACCGAAGAAGATCAGCACCAGATGCGAATATACGCCGATCATATAGGGATGATGGGTAAAGTTATAATCTCCCAGATTGATCAGCAGCGTCTCTTTTCCCTCCACCCCGATCGGGGTTGAAGTCAAAAGCGCCCAGGCAGTGAAAAGGATACAGGCTCCTATCCCCCAGTACAGGCCCTGTTTATTGGCACGCGTGCTGAAGATCCCCAGCAGGAACATACCCGCGATGCCACCGGAAAAGATGGAATACAGGGTAAATACAATACCCAGAACGCCTTCACTTCCGGCCCGGACGTACCACAAAGCAATCAGAATTGACAAAATACCGGCTACAACGACAAAAAGCTTGCTCATGAACAGCCGGTGCGTCTCCGTACTGCCGGGCCGGATACGAAGATAGTAATCCTGAAGTAAAACAGCCGAAAGGCAATTGAGGTCGGAGTCCAGGCTTGATATGGCCGCTGCGATGAGGGCAGAAAGGATTAAGCCTACAATCCCCACAGGAAGCTGTGTCATAATGAAATGAGGAAACACCTCATCCGGATTAATGCCATCGGGCAGCGGAGTTCCTGAAAGCTGGTACCACGAAAAAAGCGCCGTGCCAATAAACATAAACATCGCCCATACGGGAACGCTGAGCAATACGCCTACGAGCGCTGCCTTGACAGCAGCCTTATCCGATCGGGCTGTAAGGTAACGCTGCACAATAGTCTGATCAGTACCGTATTTCTGAATGGCATAAAAAATACCATTCAAAGCCATGACAATGAACGTCAGATTCACGAAATCCCAGTCAAATGGACCAAAGCCGATTTTCCCGTTATCCACAGCGACTTTCCATACAACTGCAGGGCCGCCTTCGGGGGTAAAGAGCAAAACAAGCAAGGCAATAATTCCTCCTACGATCAGCAAAAAGCCCTGAATCACATCCAGCCAAATAATGGCTTCAATCCCTCCCAACAGTGTAAGAACGATAATAACCGCACCAACAACCCAGATAATAGCCGAGGTATCCAGTCCTGTCATTTTACCCAAAGCCAATGCTAGCAAAAAAAATACGGTTCCCATTTTTGAAAAGTGAGTTAATGAGAAGCTGACTGAGGTATACAAACGGGCAAAAAGGCCAAAACGTCTTTCAAAATATTCGTAGGTACTTAACCGGATCACCCTTCTGAACAGAGGAACCACAAAGCCCACGATGGCAAGCAGAACAACAGGCACCATCAATCCCTGAACAAGCAGTATCCAGTTGGATTTATATCCTTCTCCCGGATAGGCCAAAAAAGTAACACTACTGATCAGCGTCGCCAGAATGGAAATCCCGATAGCCCAGGACGGGATTGTTCCCCTGGCTGTAAAATAATTTCCGGTATCCTTTTGCCTTTTTGCAAACCAAAATCCCATGCCCAGGGAAAACAGCAAAGAAATCACAATAATCAGGTAATCTACAGGATGCACAGATCCGAAAGCCTTCATAAGCGTTAGTTTAGTACGTTTTATTTATCAAAATTCCGACCAGCTGTAACTGCCGGGTTTAGTCGTAATATACAGGTTTGTTCTTCCGGGGACAGTCATCTGAATAATTCCGAAATCAAACTCACGATACGGAACAAGTTGCCGAATGTCCAGGGTACTCAGAATTTGAAAAGCCGTAGCACCTCCTTCAATAAAAAGATCATCGACCTGAACAAGCTCAAAAACCGCTTTGACGAGAAGGCCAATCACCGTTCGGATTATTGTCGGCGATACGGCTGTCACGCCCGAATCTAAAATCGTTGTTAAAGCAACCTTTCCTGACGAACGGATTTGTTCAGCGATTTTACCGGTCCATTTCAAAAAGGCAGAATTCATTTCCGGTCCGCAAAAGAGCTCATCGTCCAGGTTCATCACCAAAACACCGGCCTCTCCGAGTTTATCCATCACGGTCGTTTCCTTCGGATACGTACTTCCAAAGATAAACAACACATTCTTTCCGTTAAAGAATTCAGGAAAAGGAATTTTCCGTACATCCAGAAAGTCTTCCTGTAAAAGCGCCTCAAAAAAACCAGACCCGCCGGCGGCCATCGTATTCCTGTCTATTTTCGAAGCCCACGACATCAGATCCTGCGCATCAGTCACATTTCCAATTATAATACCCTCATCCGGTATCCGCTCATTCCAGTTGACCGAATAAACCGTATCAGCACTGCCTCCTATAATTGTTTTAACATGGCTTGATCTTACGGGAAACTCCGGATCAAATGAAAAGGATGTTTCAGACAGAGGTACTCCGTTGATCAGGTAAATGCCCTGACGAATGATCCTGTTGACGTGCGGATTAGCCGCAATGACAAACACACGCTTCATGCCTGATGCACGCTGCTGGCTGATCAGTTCTTCGTAGACATGTCCTCTCAGCACCGAATCCAGTTTTTTAAAAATATAGTCGGGTGAAAGCTTCATCAACTGACGGGTAACTTTCCCGATTTCCTGTTTGGCAGACTCCACGCTCATCGATCGGGTGTTAGTGGCAATTACCAAAAGATCAACCCCTTTCTGTCCGCTCACTTCAGTTTCGATGACTACTTTCATCCCCCTGCGTAGCCCGATACCGCCAATTTCTGCGGCACCTGTAAAATCATCGGCGATCACAGCTATCATAGTCAGCGGTTATTAACAAGTTTAACAGCATAATCGATCGCATACAGCAATGCATCCGGGCTGGCAATCCCCTTTCCTGCGATTTCAAAGGCTGTGCCATGGTCGACCGACGTTCGGATGATTGGTAAACCCAGTGTAATATTGACACCCCTGACACTTTTCATTGCGCCCGACTCCTCATCCCAGACGAAACCTGCCAGTTTAAAAGGGATATGACCCTGATCATGGTACATCGCCACACAACCGTCAAAACGGCCTCCATTGGCTAATGCAAAAAGCGTATCGGGAGGAAACGGCCCCTCAGCGCGAATCCCTTCTTTCCGGGCGTCGTGAATGGCAGGCAGAATCTCTTCAATTTCTTCGTCTCCGAACAGGCCACCGTCTCCGGCATGAGGGTTGAGTCCTGCTATACCAAGCAAGGGATCGCTGATTCCGATTTTTTTCAAGCCATCGCTAGTCAGTCTGATTACATCCAGCACCCTTTCGCGGGTTACCAGATCACAGGCCTTTCTCAATGACACATGCGTGCTGACGTGCGTGACCTTGATCTTTTCATCGGCCAGCAACATCGTATATTTAGGCGTATCTGTATAGCGGGCATAGATTTCGGTATGCCCCGAGAAACGGTGGCCCGCCAGGTTCAATGCTTCCTTATGGATCGGACCTGTTACCGTACCATCCACTTCTCCTGCCATCGCCAGTTCAATAGCCTTGCAGACAGCTTTAAAGGCAAGATCTCCCGCCGAAGCGGAAATTTGGCCGTACCCGATTTCATCTGCGTTTTCTGCAGGGATATCGATCAGATCAACGATTCCCGTTTGAAAAACAGCTTGATCAATTGTTTCGATCACATGAATCCGGAGGTTCAGTCCGGTGAGTATAAGCGCCTTTGCCATCGAACCAGCGTTTCCGATTAATACCGGACAGCATTTCCCATAAACAGTCGGATCAGAAAATGCCTTCGCTGCTATTTCGGGTCCGATCCCGGCGGGATCACCCATGGTTACAGCCAGAATAATTTGATTTGCTTTCTTCATCTTAGTTTTTCTAACTCCCTTTCAATCGTTTTTCTGTAACTGATTTCCTCTTCATCTTCCATAGGGTATACCGGAGGCATCATGAAAGTTCCGCAAATTCCCAGGACCGACAGGATCACCTTCAGGGCAACCAACGACTCACTTAGATTGCGGTTACTTTGATACAGGGCCGATAAGCGATTGGTCCGCTTCTGAAGCTCTCCAGCCATCGTATTATCTCCGTGAAGAACGGCACTGTACATAGCCACATACGAACCCGGATCAAAATTCCCCGTACTGGGCACGATGCCATCCGAGCCGTTTTGCAGCGCATAAACCGACATGGCCGCCCAACCTGTCAGGTGTGCAAAATCGCAACGGTCCCTCCAGAGCGCCAGCGCCTGATCGAGCCGGTTTTGATCTCTTTCCGAATCCTTTACACCTGCAATATTGGGGTGATGACTCAGCCGATCCAGTATATGGAGCGGAATAGAATAATGTGTGGTACCCGGAATATTATAGATGATCAGCGGAATCGGGCATGCTTCGGCCAGTTCCTCAAAATACCGCAATGTGTAATTCCCATTGAGCGGATAACAGAAAGGGACGTTAGCCACCACTGCATCGGCGCCTGCTCCGGCGAATCGCCTTGCAGCATCGACCGATTCCGGAAAACTGTTCCCCGAAATCCCCGCATATACGAGCGTTCTTCCGTTTACAGCCCGCACCGTCAAACCGGTCAACTCCTCTTTTTGCGCCAATGACAGCGAAGCGCCTTCTCCGGTTGTTCCTCCTGCAAAGAGACTTGCACCTGCCCCAGCTAATAAACCTGCCAGGCGAGTCACTCCTTCACGGTCAATGGCATGGGCTTCCGTCAATGGCGTAACCATTGGTACAATAACTCCCCGGTATGGATTGTCTGATTTCATCTTCCTATTGTATTTCAGGTTCTTCTAATATGCTTTCTTGTATATTTCAAATGCATCGGCAAAAGTAATCTCCCGCACATTGTTCTTCAGCAACCGCTGGACCTTCAGCGCTGATGCAGCCATGTCTTCAAGGTCATCTGAAGGTATTCCGACCGATGAGAGTCTGTCAGGAATAGCCAGCGAAACCAGCCATTGTCTGATCGCCGAAACAAAGGTTTTCGCGCCTGACTGTTGAGAATCGTATCCGGTCAAACCAATTGCTTCGGCTATACAGGCAAAGCGGTTTTCAGCGGCCTGAACATGATAGTCCAGCACCTGCGGCAATAGCAGAGCAATGGAAAGCCCGTGAGCTATTTTATGCCTGCTTCCCAACGGATAAGCCAGGGCGTGGACCGCGGCCGTGTTGACCGGTCCCAGACACATTCCCCCGTAAAAACTGCCAAGGGCCAGCGCGGTCCTGGCCTCCTTGTCACAGCTGTTATCACAGGCTTTTTTCAGATTCTGAAAGATCAGCCGCATGCCCTCCAATGCCAATCCGTCGGTCAGCGGATGAGCAAAACGGTTGACAAACGCTTCCAGACAATGAGAAAACGCATCAATGCCGGTAAAAGCTGTTGTGAGTGGAGGTAGTCCGGTTGTCAGTTCCGGATCAATATAAACGGCATCCGGTACCAGGAAAGGACTGATGACACCTTTTTTCTCATGATCCGTTTCGTCCAGAAAGATGGCATTGGGCGAAACTTCGCTCCCGGTTCCTGCAGTGGTGGGGATACAGGCTAAATATGTTTTGCGTTCTTTCAAAACGCCGATACCTGTGACAGAACGGGCATCCTGACTGTTCAGGAGCAGTGCCGCCAGTAGTTTGGCCGTATCCAGGACACTCCCCCCACCTATCCCGGCAACGGCTTCCGCCCCGAAACGACGTCCCGACGCCAAAACCTCCTCAAAAACGGCAAAGGTGGGTTCGAAAGTTATCCGGATATCCAGCTCTATGGTAATGCCCGCCAATGCCAGCTCTTCCAGATACGGTTCCAGCCTTTCCTTCAAAACAGGGATAGTCACGATATATAACCTACGGTAACCTGTTTCAGGAAAACTACCGAAGAACCGTTCCATACTTCCGCAACCAAAAACCACCTTTGAAGGCTGAAAGAGCGTGATGTGCCTGGTATCCATTATTTGTTTTATGAAAACGTTTACATGCAAATATATCTTATTATAAAGATATTTACAACAGAAATGTCATTTTAGATGAAAACGTTATTGAAAATTTTTTGAATAGGCTTTCGATACATTCCTGCGGAAGCCTAACAGGAACTCCTGACCATCAGTTCGGCATTCATGGTCATCTGAATACAGGGTCTTTTAGGATCACTGATTCGCTGGATCAGCAATTCTCCTGCCCGCTTTCCGATTTCGAAGGCTGGCTGACGCACAGCAGTCAGAGCGGGATTCAGGGAATTAGCCCACGACATATCATCAAATCCGATGATCGCTATATCCTCAGGTATTTTCAGTTTAAGCGAATGGATCGTTTCCAGAGCACCCAGGGTTATCAGGTTATTTCCCGTGAACAGAGCATCAGGTGGGTTCTGTAATTTCAGGAGTTCCGAAGCCAGCCGGACTCCACTTTCATAGGTCGAATCACCCAATCTGACCAGTTCCGGATTAAAATCGATCTGGTGGTCAGTTAGCGCTGACCGGTATCCTATTTCTCTCAGCACCGATGAAGGAATACTTGGAAGTCCGCCGATGTGGGCAATTCGTTTATATCCATTCCGGATGAGGTGATCCACAGCCGCATAGGCGCCCGCCTCGTTGTTCACCCAGACCAGATCCACTTCGCTGTCCTTCAGTCCGCGGTCGACACAAACCACCGGAAGGCCGTTTTTCACGATTTTCTTCAGCCGCTGATCGTATTCCGTAGCCGGAGCGGCAATGAGTCCGTCTATGGCTTCCGATTCTAGAATATCAAGATACATGGCCTCTTTTTTTTCGTCCTGCCCGAAATTGCACATGATAATGGCGTAATTATTCCGGTATGCCACCTCTTCAATTCCCATCAGCACATCCACGTAAAAAGGATTTCGGATATCCGGTACCAGCACACCCAGCAAATTGCTTGAGCCGCTTTTTGATCGCAGCCTTTTGGCAACCCGGCTTGGCTGGTATTTCAATTCTCTGATCGCCTTCAGGATTCTCAGGCGGGTTTCTTCATTCACACTCTGGCTGTTATTCAGCACCCGCGACACAGTCGCTATGGATACCCCGGCTCTCCTGGCGACTTCATTCATACTTCCCATAGATCGTTTCTTTTTGTGATCGTTTGATATAGAATCCGGTACAAATGTAAACGATTTCATGACAGAATGTTTTTTTTCCCATTTTCTTTTTATTGACGAATCAAAGGAAGCCAGACCTTCATCTCTCCTTTTCCACGATTATTCCATGCATAATAGGGGATCAATAATACCTTTGCCTGACCCGGCTGTCTCACAGACAACGGCCGGTAAAGCCGGTTTCCCCAATCGGCAGGGTCAATCGTCAGCGCTGGTCCTTCCAATGCAGTCAGTTCTGAACCTGCTATTTTGGTCTTTATTGCCCTGAACTCAGTCCATGCAGAAAGTGCCATGTTTGAAACTAAAGCATCGCCTGTCAGACCTGCCGTTTCCAGACAGTAAACCACCGGTCCCCGCCTTACCGCCACCTGATTTCGGGTCGCTTCAATCAGCGGATTGGCTTCGATCAGGTCGACCGTCATGGGGAAGCTGATGGCGATCCGGTCGCCGGCTTTCCATACGCGGATAATTTTTTGATAAGTGCCCGGCACCGGCATATCATCAGTCTTTTTTCCGTTTACGTGTACAGTCGCTCCGGCTGCCCAGGATGGGATGCGCAGGTAAAAGGCGAATTCTTCTCCCGGCGCCTGTCTGACCGTTAACTGAACATCCCCCTCCCACGGGTAATCAGTCGACTGTTCAAGTTCCACCGCTCCTCCGCTTTTCAGATTGGTTTTGAGGTGGCTGCCGCCGTAAAAATTAACCCACAGTCCGCTGTCTGAAAGGCTGTACATGTAATGATGTATTTCAGCAATGGTCCGGATGGTATTGGGAGGGCAGCAATTGCAGTAGCTGATATATTCTTCCCGGTCTTTCGACCAGCGCAGTTCATAGGGCAGATCAGCGGCAACCGCCAGCGGGTTGGTGTAAAAATGCCGTTTGCCGTCCAGGCTCACTGCGGCAAGCAGGCTGTTGTACATGACCTGTTCCATCACATCCGCATAAGCGGCATTTCCCGTGGCCAGCAACATGCGCCAGTTCCAGAGCAGGTTGCCGATATTGGCGCACGACTCGTTGTGGGCAGTCAGGTTAGGCAATTCATATTCCCTTCCGTATGCCTGATGAACCTGCTGAATGGAAGGCTGATCATAGGTTGTTCCGTTGGGCGACACCCCGTCGTAAAGCGCCCCGCAGGCCCCCGTGATGTACAGCTTTGTTTCCGTCAGATCGTGCCAGATCGCGTTAAGTGCCTGCATCAGGCTTTCATCGCCAGTCTCGGCATATACGTCGGCCGCACCCGCATAGAGGTAGTTGGCGCGGACCGCATGGCCAACAGCTTTGGTCTGCTGCCGGAACGGGATCCGGTCCTGATTGTGGTCCTGTCCGTCCTTCACTTCACTGCGGATATCGATAAGCCCTTTGGCCAGCTCCAGATAACGCGGGTCGCCGATCGTCCGGTACATTTCGGTCACACCCATATAATGTGAAGGGCAAATGGCATTTCGGGCAAGCTCCGCCGGATTGCGTTTATAAAAGTTGTACAGGAAATCGGTCGCCCGCACGGCCACGTCCAGCAGCATTCTTTTGCCGGTGAGCCGGTAATGAATGCAGGCGGCGGTCATCAGATGCCCCATATTGTAGGTTTCAAAATCGAGCCGTTCGGCAAACTCCTGTTTTTCTCCCGGCTTATGCCGCTGTGCGATGACCACCAGCGTATGGATGTAGCCGTCTTCCCGCTGCGTTTTGGCAATGACCGCAATCATGGAATCGATCCGTTCCTCCTCTCTGACATTCCTGTTGACCGAGTTGACAACGATGGCGGCTTCAAGCAGTTTATAAAAATCGCCGTCGTGGAACGGTGGACCCACATGCACGCCCTCTTTTAAGCCAGCTGCGATTTCAAAATTGGCATAGCCGTGGCTGACCGAATCGTTCCGGTACATCGCCATCATATGTGGCACCATGTTGGTGGCGCAGACCTGAAAGCGTTCCGCCCAAAAGCCGCCTGTCCAGCGCACATCGGTCATGTTTAACGGACTGAGCCGGGCATGTCGGCTGGCGGAGGTATTAACCAGGCTTTTATCCTGGCCGGCCAGATGGAAGGAGAAAAAAAGAAGGACCGGCAGGAGGTATTTTGTTTTAATTTGTTGCATCTGCTTTATTTTTTAAACCAGCGTTTTCACGCCTTTGCATTGACATCCTGTTTCGTAATCCGGAGAGCGTCGACTTAGGAAGTCAACCTTGCCGCACGATCAAACAGAACCGGCATTTCCGGTCAGCCGTTCCGCACCACCTGAAACAGGTACTGCCCCGAACCGACTTCAAGTTCAACCCGTCCGTCCTCCGTACCCAGGTAACGGATCTCCGTATCCTCACCAATGGCGCAACCTCCCTCCCGGATGGCAGAAAGATCCTGGCAGGGGATCGAAATCAGCGCTGTGGTGTTGACCGGGATTTCAACCTCCAGCTTCAGTCCTCCGTCCTGCCTGCGCCAGCACGACCTGACTCTGCCGTAAACGGAATGGTATTCAGCTTCGGCAAAATCCAATTCATCCGTGAGCCAGGGCCTGATGAGAATTCGTTTGTATCCGGGTTGGTCCGGCCGCAGTCCGGCGACCCGTGTATACAGCCAGTCGCCCACGGCTCCGTAGGCATAATGGTTGAAGGAGTTCATCCCGGCAGTCTGGAACGAGCCGTCGGGCCGGATGCCGTCCCAGCGTTCCCAGATCGTGGTGGCTCCGAGAGTGACCGGATACAGCCAGGAGGGGTACCGCTTATTGAAGAGAAGCTGAAAGGCAAGGTCCGGATAGCCATGGTCGGTCAGCACCTGGCAGATCAGGGGGGTTCCCAGAAATCCCGTGGTCAGGTGCCCGAAATGCTTTACATCCTCAGCCAGCCGCCTGGCGGCCACAGGAACAAAGGCATCGGGCAGCAGCCCGAAAGCCAGCGCCAGCACATAGGCGGTCTGGGTATGCGAGACCAGCCTCCCCGCCGGTGTCATATACTCTTTTTGGAAAGCCGCCCTGATCCTGGGAAGCAGCTCTCCGTAACGCTCCGCATCGTCTTTTCTCCCCAAAATAACCGCCGTTTGATGCATCAGGCCGGTGGAATGATAAAAGTAAGCGGTCGCGATCAGCTCTTTGTCGGTCGTGGCCCCGGCATAACCATAATCAGGTGCCTTGTATTTATAGGAATAATATTCGGCAAACGAAAGCCAGTCGCCAAAATGAAAGCCACTGCTGAAGACACAGGCTTCGCCCGACTCCCGGATCATGTATTCCACCCAGCCCCTCATCGAATCGTACTGCTCCTCTAGTATCCGCTTATTGCCGTAAACCTGGTAAACCGTCCAGGGAATAATGATTGCCGCATCGGCCCATCCTGTCGATCCGAATCCGTCCGACCAGCCAGTGCCGCCGCCATCGTCAAGCACATGCGGAACTACCCAGGGAATGCTTCCGTCGGCCCGCTGATCGGCAGTAACGTCCTTCATCCATTTGCCGTAAAAGCCGGTCACATCGCGGTTAAAGCAGGCCGTGGAAGCAAAAACCTGCGCGTCGCCGGTCCATCCCAGCCGCTCATCACGCTGCGGACAATCGGTGGGCACATCCAGGAAATTTCCCCGGAGTCCCCAGTCAATGTTTTGCTGCAGCCGGTTCACCAGCTCGTCGGAGCATCTGAAACGGCCTGTCTGCGGCATATCGGAATGAATAACCACTCCTTCCAGGTCGTCCGGTCCGATTTCTCCCGGATAACCGCTGATCCGCACATAGCGAAAGCCATGAAAAATAAAACGCGGCTCCCAGGTTTCAACCCCTTCTCCCCGGAAAATGTACACATCTTCGGCTCGGGCCGACCGCAGGTTTTCGGTGTAGAAATTTCCTTCCTGGTCAAGCACCTCCGCGTGGTTCAGGCTGATCTTCCAACCGGGCTTTCCCTTTAAACGGAAACGTATCCGGCCAACCATGTTCTGCCCCAGGTCGAAAGTAAGTTCGCCTTTCGGCGTATGGAATTTCTGCACCGGTTTGATTCGTTCCGTCACACAGACGGGTACGCCCTCGGACGACACCAGATTATCGTGTGCGTAATCAGCAGGCTGCACCGCCCGCCACGAAGAATCGTCGAACCCGGGGCTGTCCCAGCCGGGCATGTCGAGCCGGGCATCATAGATCTCACCGTTGTAGAGGTCCGATTGCAACAGGGGACCGGTTGTAAACTTCCAGCTCTTGTCGGTGATCACGAGTTCTTCCGAACCGTCTTCATAAACCAGCTTAAGCAGGAACAATTAGGCCAGCCGGTCGCCGTAGAAGTTCCGTTTGCCCTGCCAGCCCATGTACCCCCGGTACCATCCGTCGGCGAGGATGATCCCGATGGCATTTTTACCCGTTTGCACCCGTGCGGTAACATCATAAGTCTGGTATTGCAGCCGTTTATGATAGCTGGTCCAGCCCGGCGTAAACAGATCAGTACCCGCTTTTTCGCCGTTCAGCGAGAATTCATAAAGTCCGTGACAGGTCACATAAGCAGTGGCTTTTGCAACCGGACCGGCAGCCCGGAATTCCCTTCTCAGAAAAGGCAAAGCTTCTGTTTCGCCGGCAGCAGGCTCAATCCAGCAGGCTTTCCAGTCTTCTTTTTCCAGCAGGCCCATTTCGAAAAAGGCCAGCTCACTCCAGTCAGACTCCTCACCTTTGCTGGTCCAGACTTTCACCTGCCACCAGATCCGCTGGCCGGAAGCAGGCTTTTCGCCGCCGTACGCGACCTGAACAGACTCACCGGTCTCCACCTTTTCCGAATCCCAGGTGAGGAGTGCAGCTACTGCCATATCTTTTGGGCTGAAAGCGCATCTTAGCCGGTAAGCCGTTTGGTTGACATTTCTTTTATCGTCCTGAATTTCCCAACTGAACCGGGGAGATGCCGTTTCAAGCCCCACCGGATTGGTTTTACAGTCAGTTTTCAAATTAACAGCACGAAGCTCCATACGATTTTATTTAGCTGTTATGATTTCTTTTCTTCCTCGTCTAGCGATTTGGATTTCATCCAGAAAGGTGCGGTAACAAACCAGATCACCATCCCGGCCACCATCATCTGAAAATGGTTTTCCATTCCGATCACGCCTTTAAAAACCAGCACCGACGGCACGATTGTCAGCGCCAGTCCGATAAATGATAAAATGATCAGCAGCCATTTCATTTTAAGCCTCCTTCCCTGATGAATGACGCATTTGCTTTTGTTTTCTGCTGAATGAAACTCAGCACCAGGTACAGCAGGGCCGCCAGGATCCATTCCGGTGCAACCAGAAAGGTCAGATCGACTTTGATTACATCGAGCCATTGCGGGAGGTTGTTGCCGATCAATGTTTTCATCCAGGGAAGGTGGTCTTTCCCATAAAGAAAGAAGGAGACAAAGAAGGAGCCGAACCAAGCGATGGCGGATGGCCAACTGAAAAGTTTGCCTGCTTTTTCAGTGAAATTGCTCACCAGTCCGATTTTGGAAAAAAGCCAGACATCGAGCATAATGAACGCACCCAGGGGTATAAAGAACAGGCCGTAATAAGCCACGATCCGGTCCAGGTTGGCGTTTACAGCGGGGATGCAGGCGGTAACGATCATAAAGGCGCCAGCCGCAAAAGTCACTTTCCAGCGCTTCCAGTTCGGGGTGGCCACCTGAATGGCCAGGCCGGCCCTGTATAAGGTGGGATTGGCTGTGGTCCAGCCGGCAATCACCACGCACGCCGCACCGGCCAGTCCGGCCCCGTAAAGGGCGATGTTTCCCGGCTGCGGGTTGACAAAGCCATCCGAAAGATAAGCCGCACAGAGGATGCCGGAAGCGATCCAGGCCCCGAAATGTCCCAGGAACATCCCGAAAGCCGAGGCAAATCCCTGGGTCCAGCTTTTAGCATAACGGAAGATCGTGACATCCGACATGCCCATGTGCTGGGTCGCATTGCACAGCCAGGCAAAACCGGCCACATGCCAGAAGGTGTATTTAGAGTTATCACCCACCGGCTCGCCTGTAAAGATCCGGGTACTGGCCACTTCCCAAAAGTCTCCGAATGAAGTTGTTCCAAGTTTGGACAATACCGCCAATGCTGCGGCAAAAAACACCAGGATCATCCAGGGAGCGCAAATCTTCGAAAAGTATGCGATCTTTTCAAATCCCAGAACGGCGAGAGCCGCGATAACAATCCCGACAATAACGGCAATCAAAATCCATTGAAAACCCGGAAGAATATCTCCGGCCACAAAATCGGGATTGGGAACTCCAAAGGGGATCGAAATGGCCGTCACAGCCACGTTTACCATCGCTCCGGCCAGCAAGCATAAGATAAACGCATAAAATGCGCTGTATGCCACGGTCAGGTATGGACCAATAATTTTTCGCAGTTGCCAGTAGATGGTCAGACGGGTTTTTACGGCGACCGGCGCGGTCATAAACGCCCAGCTCAATACGGCCAGGGTGTTGCCCACCAGCAGGCCCAGGAAAAAGTCACGGGCCGAGACCCCATGCATCACCATGAGCGGTCCCAGGACAAACTCCGTTCCTGCCACATGTTCTCCGGCAAACATGGCAATAAAGGTTTTCCAGCCGTGCAGCTTCTTCTCTGAAACCGGCTCCCGGTCGTACTCATATAAGGCATCAAGCCTTTCGATCAGGCCCGGAGCCGTGGCGGGAGCAGTGATTGGTTCATTCATTTGCATCATTATTTAGTTAGAATTTAGTATCAAGACACAAGAATCAAGATTCAGTATCCGGAAACCAGGAATCAAGAACCAGGAGCCTAAAGGCAACAATCAGCTTATCCGCTTCAAAACTCCTCCTCATCCGTTTTCGCGGCATGCTGTCATTCCCGCCGGCAGATGCGTACCGGCCCGAACAGGCCGGCCGGCAGCAAGGGCCGGACTTCGAGGCGGTAAGGGGCTGTGGTCCGCGAAATTTGCCGTTCTTTCGGGAGTCCATGATCGCCGCTCAGCCGGTTGTGCCAGGTATTGGCTACCTCGATTTCAAGCAGGTTTTCACCGCTTTTCAAGGATGCCTCCAGCCGAAGGCGATGAGGCCGGGTCCAGCAAACGCCCGCCGGTTTCCCGTTCAGGCGTACTTGTGCCACATTGGCGAAATCGCCCAGGTCAATCCAGATCTCCCCTCGGGGTTCGCCCGGCTGCCAGTTAAAGCTGGTCCGGTAGGTGGCCACACCCGAATAAATCCGGATGCCATCGACAGGACTTTTGCTCCAGTCCTGCAGTACCGTCCAATGCTGCGGTTCCCCTGGTCCGCCCGCTGCGGGATCGAAGCTCACCGTCCAGGGACCGCCGATGGTCATGATTTCTTTTGTCCGGATCGTATTCGGTTGCCCGTTCCGGACGTCTTCGTTTGCAGGGTCAAAGTGGACAAACAGCGACTCGCCCGGCTCAAAACCGTATGCCAGCGTGGTTCGGCCTCCGTTGCAATCCCATGCAGTGCACGGGCGGGTTTGTCCCGAAACGGCATCATACAAAACAGGAACCTTCTCTTCCACCCGGAAGCTCATTTCGGCGAAAAGCGCTTCGCCACTTTGATTTGAAATAAAATAAATATCCTGACGGCCTGCCTGCCGGTGACACCACGCCAGCTTACCTTTCAAGCGGCCTCCGGGGCCGGAGGCGGTAAAATCCGGGCGCAGGCCAGGCGGGCCAAAGGAATCTGCCCGATAAGGACCGAACAGCAGCAGGCCTTTCCCCCTCCGGATCCCTTCGAAGGCATTCCCTTTTTCATCGGTAAAGCTGACCTTCTCACCATCGGCCAATTCAGCTATTAGTTGCTGCAGTTGATCGTCTTCGGCTGGCCGGAGCCCGGTCGTTTGCCGGGGTTTTTCCATCCACAGAACGGTGGCGCCCTGGTCAGTTAATTCAGCGAGTTTACGTGCTACCGGAAGGCTCATCTGCTCGCCACCATGAGGGGCCAGTTTCCGGTTCCCTGGGATCACCAGCAAGGCATAGCTTACCCCCCCGGGCAGCACGATCCGCCCGTTTTTCACCCTTGCCCGGTTCAGCAGCACATCTTTGTTGAACGAGTCGTACGCATAGCCGTTCAGCGGATCGATCCACTTTTCAGGATCGGCGATGTTCGACTGGGTCGTCACGCCCTGCGGCAGTTCCCGCAACGGCGTCTGTGCGTTTTTCAGGCGGATGGCTTCCGACTGAACACGCTCAGTCCCCATCGGACCGGGCAGGAACGGTACCAACCGGTCGGGCAGCAAGGCCCGGCGCGGAACCTCTTCACCGGTGAATACGGCTATATCGGTAACGGGAACGCCTTGCTGCAACAACGCCTGGCATCGGTTCAGATAGCTCCAGAACGCCTCACTTTGCTTCCACCACACCTGGTCACGCTGCAGGTAGGTTCCCACTTTGTCGAGTGTCATACCCGGTTTCCGGTCAGTCCAGGGATTGTGGGTAAACACATGCGTCACCACCCGGTTGATGCCCAGGGCAAAATTGCGGTCGGCCAGGGGCTTCAGCATGGCCGGATCTTCGTCCCAGTCGAGGCGGATCTCCGTAAAACTCTCGGCCTGCACGACCGGCTTACCATAGATATGAGCACCCGAAACAGCATCCAGGATATCGTTCGGTTTGTCGTGCGACGGACTGCGGAACCAGTATTCACCCATGGGCAGATCGGCATACTTAAAATGCAGCAGGCCATCCCCCACTCCCACAGGAGCCATGCTTTCGGCTGAAAACAAAATACCTTTTCGCCTGGATTCTTCCTGCAGGGTCCCGTAGAAGTTCTCAGCAAACAGTTCGGCAATGGTTTCCCGCACATCCTGCAACACGCGTTCAGATGTTCCGGCATCAGCCAGCGGCACACCGGCCATTACAGGCAGATAAGGAAGCAGATCGTAACCGCGGCGCTTTTTGAACTCCGCAGGCATGACCGCCGACCAGTTCTGGCTGCCGCATTCCCAGCTGTCGACATGAAAGCGGGTGATCACCTTGCCGGCGGTTTCTTCTCCGATCTGCCGCCACGCTTCACCAAACCACTTGTCAAACTGAAAGCGTACCACGTCGGGATCGAACTTGTCGCACTCCAGCCCTTTGCCACCGCCGCCGATGTAATTTTCGTGTCCCGTTGAGGTATGGCCCATCCGCAAAATGACCCAGTCGCCTGCCGGCACGTGCCAGTTCAGCGTACCTTCAGGCTCCGTAAACGCGGTGATGTTGACAAGCTTTTTCATATCCACACAGGCGGCATCGGGCAGGATGTTCCTGTCCGAATCTCCTGCCACCCGCCAGATGGAGCCGTTCTTCCCCTCAAACTGATGGATCCTGGCTTCCGATAACAGGGCCATGCCTTTCACACGTAAGGCGGGCGACCACTTGGCATCGTCCAGGTCCTCTGCCCCGGGTTCCGATCCCTCCGGATCAAAAACAAAACGGAAATAGCGGGCTGTTACCGGCTCAATGAGCTGGGTGGCGGGCTGGTCCAGGTCGAGCCAGCCCGAGCGCGGAGGCACGAGCCGCGTGTGGGTTTTAAAATGAATGCCGTCGTTGCTGGTCTCCAGGATCAGCCGGTTTGCCTGATAATTGTTCCAGCCGCTTTTGATCTGCACCGACCGGCAGGTAAAAGGCTCGTCAAAGGCATACTGGATCCATCCTTTTTCCCTGGTCGAAAACTGACGGGTATTTTCGTTTTCGGCCAGAAATTGAAGACTTTCTGAGCTGAGGCCGGACGTAACCACCGGCTTCACCGTCCATGAGTCTGTTCCGGCTCCCGCAGGGGCCGGATAGGCATAGGTGGCAATGTCCTGATAAAAATCCTTCACCTTTTCCGGTTGCGGCAATTTTGCTGAAAAGCGTTGATTTCCGGTTACCACCGTGTCGGCCCAGACGACCTTTTGCATCGACATTTCGGGCGTGATCCAGGGTCCGCCGGCGCAGGTAAATCCATCGCAGGCATTCAATCCCATTTCCAGTCCCAGCCGCCGGGCTTCGCCGGCGGCAAAACGCAGCCGTTCCCACCAGGCCGGACTCATGGTCACCACCTTGTCCGGATACAGGCCGGGCACCGTATCGCGAATGGCAAACAGGTAGGTTCCGCCAAAGCCCGCCGCTTTCATCGCTTCCAGATCGGCTGTTATGCCGGCTTTGCTCACGGCGCCGTGCATCCAGTACCAGTAGCTCCAGACGCGTGCATCGCTTTCGGCAGCGGCCGGCACAGCTTCCTGATTACCGGACAGGCAAGAAAGCAATATTGCTGCCGGCAAGAGCCCGGTCAGGAAGGGATGGATGTGTTTTCTGTATCGTTTTGGCTTCATCTTTCAAAAAATTAGAATCGCAGGCACCGCACTTCCGGGATGCCGTCTTTCCTCCCCACCGGAGAGGGAGCCAGGAAAAACGCATAACGGTAATTACCCGACGCGATCCGGTACTGCGGTTCCGGAGCAGCGACATCCGACCAACTGTCGTTACCGCCCACCCCCATTTGCTTCAGATCGATGTTCAGCGTCAGATACCCGGCGTCCTTCAGTTCGTATGTATGTTTGGCCTGGTTGATGTTCTCTTCCGTCCAGGGCCGGACGCTCATGCTCAGCAGGCTGTCGGCCACGACCAGCAAGCCTTTCGATTTCTGCTCATCCGACAGGTACATCCAGCGCACATCCGTGCGGTTGCCGGTTTCCTGCGGCATCACATAAGGTTCGCACAACTCTTCAAGCGGAAGGCTGTAAATGCCGGCCTCAAAGCCGTGATTGCGGTCTGCATAGTTTTCAAACGGACCTTTGCCATACCAGCTTACCTGCCGGTATGCATCCAAAATGCCGCACTGCATACCGATTTTCGGGATATCGGGCAACTGAGGCGACGCTTTTAATTCGACCTTTACCTTCAGCACGCCGTCTCCGCGCAGGGTATAGCTGACAGTACATTCGGCGCTGTCGGCGACAAGCAGGTAACGGCTTGTGATCTGAATCAGTCCATCCGTTGCCTTTTTGGCTTTCACTGACAGCAGCTTTGGTTTAGCTTCGTACCAGACCTTGAGTTTTTTGTGCGGCTTCCAGCCGCGCTCGTCATTGTCGGTCAGCGGACGGCTGAAATGCGGCAGCAAAGGCGTGAGGATCTGCTCCTCTCCCTTCCACCGGTATGAGCTCAGCGCACCGGTTGTTTTGTCGATCTGCACGTCAAAATTTTTGCCTTTCAGCACAAAAGCATCAACGGTTTCCGTCATCTGTGCAGAGCCCTGTTCATCTGCCGGCAGCGGCGTGCTCAGTCCCGTCAGCGCGAACTGGTCGAAAGCCACTTCATAGCCGGCCCCCGCCCAGGGAGTTTTCTCTTTCAGACGAAAGGACAGCGAAACCAGGTATTCGGATCCCGGTTTCATTTCCGGCAGGTGTTTCCGAAGGCTGATCACCGTGTCTTTCCCCGCCTCCAGACCGATTGGCAGAAGCTGCACGCTTTTAATCGGCCGGCCGTCTTCCCGTACCGTGAGCACCGGCGTATAAACCGACAAATTGCGCACGGCCTGTCTGTTCGTGACCTTCACCCGGCACCCGGCGGTATCCTGTAATTCACACGCCACAGGCCGGAACACCCACTTACATTCGAAAATGGCCGGTTTTGGTCTTCCGTCGGATGCGACGATCCCGTTGATACAAAAATTTCCGTCGTGAAGTGATTCTCCGAAATCGCCGCCATAGGCGTAAAATTCGCGGTCCAGGGAGTCTTTTTTCAGCAGGCCCTGGTCTTTGTAATCCCAGATGCACCCCCCGATCAGACGCGGAAGCGTATGGATCTGATCCCACCATTCTTTCAGGTTCCCTGTCGAGTTGCCCATCGAATGCGCATATTCGCACCAGAAAACGGGACGCCGGTCGCCATTGTCCTGACCAAGCAGAAGCGGCGCGGTATACAGTGCCGGGTACATCCGGCTGACAATGTCTACGTACGACTGGTCGAGCGGGGTCTGGATCCGGTGCGCATGATCTTTCGGATAAGCGGGACTGCCATAGGGCAGGTAGCCTTTCACCTTGTGATCGCCCATGGCCGGTTCATAGTGGACCGGGCGGGTGACATCGAAATCGTGGCAATACGCAGCCATCGCTGCCGTAGCCGGTCCGCTCCCGGCCTCATTGCCCAGGCTCCAGATCACCACCGAAGGATGGTTCTTGTCGCGCGCCACCACACGCACCACCCGCTGCAGATGGGCGTTCAGCCACCGGGGGTCGTTGGCCAGTTTCCCGCCCAGCCCGTGTGTTTCAAAGTTTGCTTCGTCGATCACATAAATCCCGTACGCATCGCACAGGTCGTACAGGTAGGGGTCGTTGGGATAGTGCGCTGTCCGCACACAATTGCAATTAAAGCATTTGATCTGTTCGATATCGCGGCGGATATCTTCGCGTGTGAGGGCTTTCCCGCGCACCGGGTCGTGATCATGGCGGTTCACACCGTAAAGGTAAGTGACCCTGCCGTTGATCAGCAGCTTGCTGTTGTCCTTGTCAAATTCAATGGAACGGAAGCCCACTTTGCAGCTTTTGGCCTCGAGCAGCCTTCCCAGGCTGTCTTTCAGGGAAAGGACCAGCGTATAAAGATTCGGTTCTTCCGCGCTCCACTTCAGGGGATTGTCCACCTTCGCCTCCAGCAGGCCAAAGGGGACATTGTCCAGCCGCGGCCAGGCTTCCCGGAGCATGGCTCCGGCATCCTTTATCAGCGGCTGCTCAAATACCTTTTTATTGCCGGGATCATAGAGCTGCGCTTCGAGCCGGCATCCCCTTGCGGTGTCGCCGGTCAGGTTTTCCAGACGCGGACGGATG
Source organism: Prolixibacteraceae bacterium (assembly GCA_039679975.1). Taxonomy (GTDB): domain Bacteria; phylum Bacteroidota; class Bacteroidia; order Bacteroidales; family Prolixibacteraceae; genus JBCFBK01. The sequence goes on along the minus strand of JBDKTZ010000301.1, from coordinate 33,141 downwards.
CTCAGAACGGCATCCTCATAATTGTCATCCAGTTTTGCCTGGCAATGAAAGTCGGCAATGCGCAGCCGGGGTTCGGCAAGCAGCAGGACTTCACGCTGAATGCCGCTCATCCGCCAGTGATCCTGATCTTCCAGATAGGAGCCGTCGCTCCAGCGGATCACCTGCACCGACAGCGTATTCTCCCCGTCTTTCAGATAGCCGGTGATGTTGAATTCGGAGGGGAGAAAGCTGTCTTCGCCATAGCCGGCAAACTTCCCGTTCACCCACAGCCTGAATGCAGAACTGACCGCTCCGAAATGCAGGGTCACGTTCAGGTCTTTCCAGTTTTGGGGCACCGAAAATGTACGCTGATAGGAACCCACGGCATTGTAATCGCGCGGCACGTAAGGCGGATTGACCGGCCGGAAAGGATAAACCGCACTTTTATAGATCGGAATGTCGTAGCCTTTCATTTCCCAGTTCGAAGGCACTTCGATTTGATCCCAACCGCTCACCCGGCTCTTAAAAAAGTCTCGGGGAGCATCGTCCGGTTTTGAAGCAAAGTAAAAATCCCACAGGCCGTTCAGGCTCAGACAGCGACTGCTTTGTTCCCGGTCGCCGGTCAGTGCGCCGGCTTCGGTCTCAAACGAGTATGCCGTGGCACGGGCCGGTTCCCGGTTCAGTTCGGTAATTTGCGGGTCTTCCCATGGCTCCGTATCATACATATGCGGAACGGCCGGAATGGGCTCAGGCAATTCGACCAGCCGCTGGGCATACAGACCCGGCGCCGGAATGATCAGCCCCAGCAGGATAAGCTGTTTTATTGGACTCAGTTGAAATATCCTGTTCATTTCGTTTCGTTTTTTTCGGATCTCAGGGTCAGGACGGCCGGTTCCAGTCCCTGCGAAGCGGCTTCGACTGAAATCGTTCCGGACTGATCTGTTGTCCCGACGATCAGCAGGCACATACCGTTGAAGGCCTTCCGGTAATTGGCCTTAAATGGTTCGGTACTCGCCTGGTAGCCATTGTCGACCCCGGCAATTCTTCCTTCACCTTCAAGCTTAAAATTGATCAGGTTGTCCGCACCAGGCACCAGGTTGCCGTCCTGATCCGTTATCTTCACCGTGATGAACGACAAGTCTGCTCCGTCGGCCTTCAGATCAGTCCGGTCGGCCAGCAATTCGATCTTTGCAGCGGGTCCGGCCGTGCGGATTTCCCGTTCAGCTACCTTTTCTCCGTTCCGGTAACTGACGGCCCGGATGCTCCCGGGACTGAACGGCACGCGCCACATCACATGGAAACGGTCTTTTTCTTTTGATTTTCGTCCCTGCGACCGGCCGTTCACCCACAGTTCCACCTCATCGGCCTGGTTGTAATACGCCCACAGGTCGATGACCTGCCCTTCCCTCCAGTTCCAGTGCGGGAACAGGTGCAGCATGGTCTTGCCGGTCCACTCGCTTTGGTAGAGGTAATATGCGTCTTTCGGAAATCCGCACAGGTCGATGATGCCCAGGTAGGAACTCCTGGCCGGATAAGGATATGGCAGGGGCTCGCCCAGATAGTCAAAACCCGACCAGATGAACATGCCGGGAATAAAGGCATTGTTTTTAACCACCGCCCAGGTATCTTCGTGGGTGGCGCCCCAGTAGGCGATGCAGTTGTCGAAGGCAGAGGCGGTCAGGTCCGGGTTGCCGTCAAAGGCGGCTTTGTACGCCGGTGGCCAGATGCGCACGCTGTCGGACGGGAAGTCGTAGTGCCCGCGGGCAGACAGCGCCGACATATTCTCGGAGGCCAGCATGCTTTGGCCCGGGTAACGCTCCGGGAACTTCAGGTATTCGCGGTGCTTATAGTTAAAGCTCAGCAGGTCGAGCGCTCCCGACCGGTAAAGGTTATTTTTCTGCGGATCGGTTTCGGTCAATGCGGCCGTTACCGGGCGGGTGGGATCGAGCGCCCTGACCAGTCCGGCCAGTTCGCGGGTGATGGCGATACCGGTGGTGTCGAACTGTTCGGGAATTTCATTGCCGATGCTCCAGGCAATCACCGAGGGGTGGTTGCGGTCGCGGCACACCATATCCTGCAGGTCGCGCGCATGCCATTCGTCCCAATACAGGTGATAACCTTTTTTCACCTTCGTCCGCTTCCATTCGTCGAAAGCCTCGTCGATGACAAGGAAGCCCATCCGGTCGCACAGGTCCAGCAGTTCCGGAGCAGGCGGATTGTGGGCCATGCGGATGGCATTGCAGCCCATGTTTTTCAGGATCTCCAGCTGGCGTTCCATCGCCCGGGTGTTTACCGCAGCCCCCAGGGCACCCAGATCGTGATGCTGGTTCACACCATGGATCTTGTATGGTTTGCCGTTCAGAAAAAAGCCCGAGTCGGGTGTAAATGCAAACCACCGAAGCCCGAGCGGGCTTTCCTGTTCATCAACCGGTTTGCCGCCGCTCCACACCTGGGTCACGATCCGGTATATATGCGAGGTTTCGGGCGACCACAACGCCGGATTTTTGATCTCGAAGTGTTGCGTGAGCCCTGAGCGTCCCTTTTGAACGGTCAGCTCAGCGTCGGCCGAAGCGACTTTCGCCCCGTCCGCACCGCTGATCCATGATTTCACGGTAACCTGGGCCTCCGCACCCGTTTTGTTTTCCAGTTCAATATCCAGCCTGACCTTCGCCAATCCGGCCGAAACTTCGGGGGTGGATACAAACATGCCCCAATGGGCCACCTGCAGCGGATGCTTTTCGACCCACCACACATGCCGGTAAATGCCCGAACCGGTATACCAGCGGGAAGCCGGCTGGGCAGAATTGTCGACTCTTACCGCCAACACATTGGGCGTATTGCCAAAGGTCAGGTACGGTGTCAGTTCATAACGGAACGAGCTGTACCCGTAGGGACGCTTCCCGAGATAACGGCCATTGATCCAGACTTCGCTGTTCGACATGACGCCGTCAAAATCGACGTAGAAAAGCTTTCCTTTCGCAGACTGGTTCAGCCTGAATGTTTTGCGGTACCAGCCAATCCCGGTGGGCAATGCGCCACCCTCCGCCGTAGCCGGGGCATCAGCGCTGAATTCCCCTTCGATGCTCCAGTCGTGGGGCAGGTCGAGCTGCCGCCAACCGGCATCGTCGTAATCCGTTTTCAAGGCCAGGGAATCATCGCCCGACAGAAATTTCCAGTCTCGGTCAAAGCATTGCCGCCCCACCGGAAGCTCCTGCCGGCATCCCTGCCAGCACAAAGCCATAAGCAAAAGAATAAGCTGAATCCTGATTTGTATCATCGTTTCTCTGGTTACAGGGTTACAGGGTTACAGGGTTACAGGGTTGCAGGGTTACAGGGTTGCAGGGTTGTGGCAAAGAGCACAGGGCGTGGAGCACAGCGCTCGTTATTCTGTTGCCCTTGATATCTTTCCACCTTTCGACCTTGTCCCGCCTGTTCCTTCTCCGCTATGCCTCTATTATCTATTCTCTATTTTTTATGCTCTTTGCTCTTTGCTCTTTGCCCCATGCTCCATGCCTTCCTACCTTTCCACCTTCTTCCGGTCTCCCGTCTCCGGTTTCCGGTTTCCGGTTTCCGATCTTCCGTTCACTTCACTTCCGACTCCGTGACCGAATTAAATTTCAGCGGACTTTTCCCCAGGTCTTTCGATGTGGCCAGGGCAATGCCCCGGTTGCCCAGCGTATCGACAGCATTGTAAAAATGGTACACAATGTCGTCATGTTTCAGCACCCAGGGTTTATGGGCAAAAAGTCCGTCGTACGGCTCGGAGGGTTCGATCAGGTGAGGCCCCTCCCATTCGGTCCAGTTCAGCAGATCGTAGGAACAGGCAAACGTATCGAACGCTTTGGCTTTTTCTCCGGGCCAAAAGGCCCCGAAATAAAACATGACGTAAACATCGCAGATTTTTTGAAACACGGCATCGCCCGAAATTCCCTTGTGGTGATTAATGACCGGCTGGTTCCCGAAGCGTTTCCAGCTCAGCAGATCGTCCGAAACTGCCATGCTGATCCGCTCGGCTCCACGCCCCGGATTCAGGCTGTCGCCCCGGGCATTGTAGAACATGACAAAAGGGTGACCGGTGAGCCGGTCGTGATCTTCAATAATAAAACTCTTGTATATGACACTGTTATCATACCAGCGGGCATCGGGACCGGCGGAGCTGAGAACAGGCTTGTCCAGGCGTTGCCATTCGTGAACCAGGCCCGGATCCTGCTTTGTAAAGGCTATTCCGGCCGACAGCAGGCCCTTCTCATATCCCTGCGTGTCGCCGCCCAGATAACTCATCCAGTAGTTGCCGTCGTACCTGAGAATGGCGTAACCGCCTTCCCACCGGTAGTCGATCAGCGCAGGATAGCCGGCCTTCTGGTTGGCATCCCATTCGGCGGAACCGGAATACGATAAAAGCCTGCCTTTCCGTTCCCAGTTCAGCAGGTCATCACTCTCCGCCAGACAGGTTTCATACCCTTTTCCGTCGAAAACGATATAGGTCATCAGCCATTTGTTGTCGTGACGAAATACAGTGGGGCAGTCGAACTTGTGCGAATTGCTGTCAGGTACCAGGATCAGCCCGTATTTAAAGGGCGTCTTAACCTCGTCGTAGATTTCCTGCATTTTTTCGGTGGCAACAACTTCCGGAAGTTGCTTTTTCGCGGCTCCCGGCTGGCAGGTTACCAGCAAAATGCCGGCTATTGCCGTTAGCCATACCCGTTTATCAATGTTGCTTAGTTTGGTTCGCCTCATTTATGAAATAATTTATCTTTCATCCTGTTATCTCTGTGTTCAGCGGTGCGACTGAAAATGATATTCCCCGGAACTGATTTCCACCACCGCCCGATCACCTTCCATCCCGGCAAAACGCACTCCCGCCGACGCCGAAAGCTGCTTTCCGCTTTCTTTGATTCCCTTTTCGTTTTTTGCAGGAATGTAGAGCCGCGCCCTCGTATTGGCGGGGATTGTGACCTCCCAGCTAAAGGTATTTTTGTTCTTTTTCCAGGCACTCCTGATCAAGCCGTAAGCCGATTCATGGGAGGCATTGACAAAATCAAGTCCTTCTATGGGCTCGGGCTTCATGATCATCTCCTTAAAACCGGGTGACTCTTCGCTGCTTTTAATGCCGGCCAGATGCTCATAATACCAGATCAGCAGGTCGCCCAGCATCATCACATGGTTGTATGAATTCATGTTGGGAGCGGCCGTATTGCCGTTCCAGAGTTCCCAGATGGCAGTAGCGCCGTTTTCGATCATATACCCCCAGCCGGGATAGGTCGTATTGGTTGCCAGGAGAAAAGCCAGGTCGGCCCTGCCGTTTTGGGTCAGCGTGCGCATGAGCCACTGTGTTCCGACAACACCGGTGCTCAAATGCCCGTTATTCCGGATTTCAATCAGGTCGGTAATGGTTTTAAAGACCTGTTGCCTGTATGCTTCCGGCACCATGCCGAACGCAAAAGGCAGGAGATTATCGGTCAGGATATTTCCCCCGTAGCTAAAGTTGCCGCTGTGAAAAAACTCGCGGTTAAAGGCGGACCTGACCTTCGATGCAAGCGCGGCATAGGCCGGAATATCTTCCCCTTGGCCTGCAATCCGGGCAAAGCGCTGCATCAGTTCCAGGTAGTGAAAATGGTAAGCGGTTGAAATGAGCATGCTCGGATACTTCCGGTCTGCGCTTTTCCCGCGTCCGTCCTCAATGGTTGCCGTAGGCGCACACCAGTCGCCGTAACTGTCTTTGGTCAGGATGAAAGCTTCATTCATATAACGATCCTGCATATACGTCAGCCATCGTTTCATATGGGGGTAATGCCTGCGGATGACCGCCGTATCGCCGTGCTGGCGCCAGAGCATGTCGCCGATCATCAGATACGTTCCGGCCCAGCTCATGTTATCGCTGTAGTAGCGCCAGAAAGCCGGTGCCACATCGGGAATGGAGCCGTCGGCACGCTGGGCGTGCCGGATATCCTCCATCCATTTGCTGTACAGCAGGGCATTGCCAAAAACAAAACTTTCGCCATATGCCCCCGTGGGGCGGTCGCCCAGCCAGGGCTGCCGCTCATTCCGCTGCGGACAGTCGACCGGCATGCCCTTATAATTGCTGTTGATCGCCCACCATGCATTTTTAAAGATCTGATTGATCAATGCATGGGAGGTTTCAAACTGTCCCGTGGTTTCAAGCGCATCATAAACCACGCGGCCTTCAAAGTCGTTCAGCGAGGGTTTTCCGGGATACCCGGTGATTTCCGCATACTGAAATCCGTGATACACAAACGAAGGTTCCCAAATCTCCTCCCCTCCCCCTTTCAGGATATACACGTCGGTGGCTTTGGCATCGCGCAGGTTGGCCCGGTCCGGCTCCCCCTTTTCATCCAGGATCTCAGCAAAGCGAATGGTGACCGTGTCGCCGGCGTTTCCACGTACCCTCATCTTCAGCCAGCCGGCCATGTTTTGCCCCATATCGAGGACGAAAACCCCCGGGCGGGTTTCGTTCAGCGAAACCGGCCGAAGGGTATGCATGACCTTCATCTGCGGGTTTGCCTGTGCTTCAATCTCACCCGCCGGTTCCTGCACATATCCGGCAGCCAGCCAGTTGCTGTCGTCAAAGCCTGGCGAACTCCAGCCCGGCATTTCCCGGCGCGCATCATATTCTTCGCCGTCATATTCATTGTTCGCGCGTACCGGTCCCCCGGGCGTTCCCTTCCAGCTGTTGTCGGTCTTAATGACCTCTTTCGTCCCGTCGGCATAGGTGATTTCAAGCTGAAGCAGCATTTTGGGGTAGCCAAAGTTTTTAATCTTGTAGGGTTTTTCCGCCTGGCGCATCGTATAATAACGGCCATTCCCAAGGACCGTGCCCATCGCATTCCGTCCTTCCTTCAGGTGGGCGGTCACATCAAAAACCGCATATTTGACATTCTTGTTATAGTCGGTCGGCGCAGGGGCCAGCACCTGATCCCCCACCTTGGTTCCGTTCAGGTAAAGTTCGTACAAACCCAGTCCGATGAGGTACACCCGGGCCTGCGCAACCGGTTTTCCCAGGCTGAATTCTTTTCTGAAATACCGGGCCGAAAGCCGGGAGAATTTTTCTTCGCGGTCGCCCGGGAACACCTGGTCAAAACCGATCCACCGTCCGGTCCAATCCTTGTAGTGAAGCAAGCCCATACTGAAGCGGGCAGGTTCGCTCCAGTCACTTTCCTGAGTGCCGTTCCAGACCTTCACTTTCCAGTATGCAGTGGTCCGGCTTTTCAGCGCTTTTCCCGCATAGGGAAATAAAACCGACTGATCCGACATCCGTTTCCCGGAATCCCACAGATCACCCTCACCGGCTGCAAGCTTGTCGGGGCCCGATGCGACCAGAATACGGCAGGCGGTTTGCACAATGCCCCTTTCCGTTCCGGCAATCTTCCAGCTCAGCCGCGGATGCAGCACGTCAATGGCCAGGGGCTCCCGCTGCATTTCGCAGAGCAGATCAACAGGCGTTACCTGCGAGCGGGCAGACAGGAAAAACAGCATCGAAATTCCTCCTATGAACATCCCTCGGATAAAGGCAGGAAAAAGATTCATTTTTGAAAAAGTTTACAATTCTTCACCATCTGATCATTCAAAAAATACCGCTTGTTAATCAATGATTTTAAAAACATCAAAATACGTATCATTGTCATAACAAGCTGGCTGTGCAACAAAAATATGAAAACGTTTACATAAAACCATAAACGATTGCTGATTTTTCATTCCTTCTTTCAAAATAACTCAGAAGCGAACCAGTATTTTCATGATCCGGCCCGGATTTTCAGACCAGGCCTGCATCGCCGGAATGGCCTCTTCGGGGGAAACAATGGCGGAAATCAGCAGCGAAGGGTCGACAGGAGATTTTTTCAGGTATTTTATCACCGCTTCAAAATCGGAGGGATTGGCATTTCGCGATCCGGTGATCATTAGTTCCTTCTGCACCCATAACCGGGTTGGAAAAGCAATATCGTTCGCGGCGTAGCCAATACAGACCACTCTGCCGGCGAAAGCCGCTTCTTCAATGGCAGAACGGTAACTGACCGAATTTCCCGCGGCTTCGACAACCACCGAAGGTCCGTTGCCCCAGGTAATTTTCTCCAGTTCCGCATGCAGGTTTTGCGTCAGGGAGTTGATGGTATAATCTGCTCCCAGTCTCCCGGCCGTTTCGAGCTTTGTATCGTCGATGTCGGCGGCAATCACGGTGGCTCCCCGCAGATGCGCCCGGACAATGGCTCCGGCGCCGATCATGCCGCAACCAAAAACCAGGACGGTATCCAAGTCAGTGACGCTCCCGTTGTCGATCGCGTGAAACCCGACGGTCAGCGGCTCCACCAGGGCAAGCTGAATCGCTGTCAGCTCATCATCGGCAATGACTTTCTGCCAGGGGGCCACGATGAATTCAGCCATTGCCCCGTCGCGCTGCACGCCGAGAGTCTGGTTATACCGGCAGGCATTAAAACGTTTTTGCCTGCACGAAGTGCATTGTCCGCAACTGGTATAGGGTACCACCGTCGCCTTTTGGCCGGTTTTGAAGGTCGCGGGAACATCCACTCCGGTTTCCTCGATCGATGCAGAAATCTCATGACCGGGAATCCGGGGAAAATCGACCATCGCATTCTTTCCCCGAAAAGTGCTCAGGTCGGACCCACAAAAGCCAACATAATGTATTTTGAGCAAAATTTCATCGTTGCCCGGGCGGGGCTTCCCGCTCTCCGCGATCCTCATTTCGCCGGGTTTGGTAATTTCAAGTGTTTTCATTTTTAGTATCAAGTATTAAATATCAAGACAGGAAACCGGAGACAGGAGACAGGAGACAGGAGACCGGGAAAAGCATCAGATGCATGATCACAGCCTGTAAATTTTCAGGGCGTTCTTATAGAAGATCTGATCCTGTTCTTCCCGGCTCAGCCCGGACAAGACTTTTCTCACCAGTTCCAGCCAGGCAGAATAGCCGGTTGCCACCAGGCACACCGGCCAGTCGGAGCCGAACAGCAGCCGCGACGGACCGAAAGCTTCCAGCACCACGTCAAAATAAGGCTGAAGCTGTTCAGCCGTCCAGTGCCGGTAATCGGCTTCCGTGACCATGCCGCTGATCTTGCAGCTAACGTTTTCGCGTCTGGCAAGTTCCTTCAGGTGCAGGCTCCACGCCTGGATTTCGTGATCCCGGATCTTTGGCTTGCCGATATGGTCCAGAACAAAGGTCTGATCCGGATGCCGATCAACAAACCGGATGGCATTGGGAAGCTGACGGGCAAAGATCAGGATCTCATAGAGCAGCTTATATTCCTTCAGCAGCGACACACCCGCATTGAAGGCTTTCCCCAGAATAAACTCCGGGTCCGGTTCTCCCTGCACCACATGACGGAGGCCTTTCAGCCGGCTGTTCCCGGCATACCGGTCGAGCAGCCGGCGAATGTCAGTGCCGGCCAGGGGCAGCCAGCCGACCACTCCTTTTATCAGTTCATGTGATGCGGCCAGTTCCAGCAGCCAGCCGGTCTCTTCCTCACTTTGGCGGGCCTGTATGGAAATCACCCCTTCGACTACGGTGCCGGCCGTCGCCTTCTTCAGATCGCCGGGAAGGAAATCTCTCCGGATAGCCGCCATTTCATTGTCGATCCAGTCAAATGCAACCGGATCGTACTTCCAAAAATGCTGATGGGTATCGATGATCATTTTGACAGGATTACAGATAAGGATATTCAGGATCGATTATTCCCTGATATTTCAGCTCCCGCCAGAAGGCAGGATCAAATTCCTCAGCCAGCAGTTGCCGGTTGCGGGCCATTCGGGAAGGTTTCCCCGGATTCAGCGCGACGGCCGCAATCTGCGGAGCCGACACGGCAAACTTCAGGCAGGCATCTCCCGGTGCGATACCGAACCGGTCGCACACGGCAAAGAATTTCTCCCTCCACCGGAACAGGGGTTGGTCGGCCGGATCGTCTGCACGGGTGATCCGGTAGTCGAAATAATCGCCGCCGGTCAGGAAACCCGCGTTGAAAATACCCGAGTTAATGATTTCGGTGCCGGTCCTGCAAAGTTCATCCATAAAGTGAATCAGTTCCGGTGAATGCCGGTAAACGGTAAACTGATTGGCAAACATCACCCAGTCGAACGGAACCTCCCCGTGCAGTTCGCGGATCACCAGCCAGTCTTTCGAGCCGATTCCCACAGCCTTCACCTCTCCCTTTTCCTTCAGCTCAAAAAGGGCCCTGTAGGCGCCGAGAATATCATGCATCCGTTTGCTCCGGTCGGAAGCATCGGTAGCTGCCGCAAGGTATTCGTCGGGATCGTGCACGGAAACCAGCACCGGCTTATAGTTGCCTCCGAGCAGGCGGCAGCCCTGCTCCCAGCATTCCAGAATGCCGGAATAGCTGATCTTTTGTACCGCGTCAAACTGAAGATTGGCCCAGACGCCTGGTTCAAAAGCCGGTTCTGCACCTTTCAAAGGAATCCGGTACCACCCGAGCTTATTGCTGATGGTTACCCGATCCGGACAGATGCCCAGCGATTCCAGTCCGCGGCCAATGACCTCCAGGGCCAGTCCGGCGCCATACTTCCCGGCACTGTCGATCATCACCGTTCCGTCTTCCACCCGGAACCATTCCTGCATCAGGGCGATCTTTTCAGCCGCACTCATTTCGCGGTAAAGGTTGCCCAGGTAGGATGTTCCGTAGATGATCCGCCGACCTGCCGGCAGTCCGATAAGGAATTGATTTGAATTCATTTACATTAAAATAACACCATACAAAATTCAGTCATAGCGGCACAATCTGCAAGCGGTCGTATACAGCTTTCTGCATGCAAAGCTTTGCGATAACCTTTGCGGACACAAAAAAATGTTTTAAAACAGTGATGGTCCCCTCCGGCATTGTGCGGGACGGACAGATCCGCTATTTTTGTACAACAAGCTTTTAGTATGAACAAGCGGCATGTATCGTTAAAAGATCTGGCCAGGGAGCTGCAGGTTTCCATTTCGACCGTTTCACGGGCCCTGAATGATCATCCGGATATCAGTCCGGAGATGAAGGAAAAAGTGAAAAAGCTGGCCGATTCCTGCCACTACAGTCCGAATCCGCTGGCCATGGGACTGCTGAAGCAGGAGACCCGGATGATCGGTGTGATCGTGCCCGACCTGGTTACCCACTTTTATGCGTCGGTCATCGCCGGCATTGAGAGTTATGCCAAAGAGAAAGGGTATTTTATTCTGATCGCCAGTTCGAACGAAAGTTTTCAGAAAGAAAAGGAGTCGGTCGAAAACCTGCTAAAAGCAAGGGTTGAAGGGCTAATTGTTTGCCTGAGTCAGGAAACCAACAGCACCGACCATTTTGAAAGGCTCCTGGAGCAGGAAATCCCGCTGGTGTTTTTCGACCGGGTATGCCTGCAGGGACGGGTCTCCTGTGTGACGGCCGACAATACAGATGCCGCGGCGAAGGTGGTCAGGCATTTTTTTGAACAGGGCTACCGGCGTATTGCTTTCATCTCCGGACCCCAACAGCTTAACATTTCAAAGGAAAGGCGCGAAGGTTATTTGCTTGGGTTAAAGGCTTGTGGCCTGCCGGAAGACCCGGATCTGGCAGAACAGTGTAACATGAGTCATGATTCAGCCCGGGCAGCCATGCACCGGCTACTCAGCCTGCCCCAACCGCCCGATGCGGTATTCGGCATCAACGACACCGTTGCCTTTGCCGTGATGAAAGCGATCAGGCAGCATGGCCTTCAGATTCCGTCCCAGGTCGGCCTGGTCGGATTTACAGACGAATTTCATTCGACGGTCGTGGAGCCTCCCCTGACCTCGGTCACCCACCCCACTTTCAAAATGGGCCGGAAGGCCGCCGAATTGTTCTTCGAGAACATCGAAAAAAAAGAGGTTCGCACGATTACCGTCAGGACAAGACTGGTCGCAAGAGAATCGTCGGCCGGACCAGAAGTTACCGTTCCCGGCAAACCGCTCCACTCAATCGACTAAAGAAACAGCATGCACACTTTATCCGTTCCTGTGGCGCAGGACGAAGAAGCCGGATGCGGAAAGAGAAAGAACCGCAGGTTCAGTCAAGGTGAAAGACTTCCTCCATATTGGCCCACCACTCCCCTGCTGCGCGGGTTTCAAGCGGACGCTGCAGGGGCATCATCACATCCCACCATTCCTGTGTTTTCGGATCGGCTGCCATTTTCGCCATGTCGGCTTCAAAGTCATCGCCGGTGTATTCCATATAGGCAAACAGCAATCCGTCTTTATGAAAAATGGAATAATTGCTGATGTTGCAGGCCTTGATCATACTTAAAATCTCCGGCCACACCGCCGCATGATAAGCTTTGTACTTTTCATAGCTTTCAGGGTCAAGCCCGATAATTTGTCCAAATCGTTTCATCCGGTTATCGTTTTTTATTCAATCAATATTCCCGATAAAATTAATATTTTATTCGAAATATCGGAGTCGCTTATCTTCATACGTTCATCGATAGCCCAACGCTCCTTTCGAAGCTTGTATCCGTCATAACTCTTCATTATGGTTGGATGATTCTGACAGTCAAGAGCAGCCAACGGATGTGCCTTTTGAAGGTACAGAGACAAATGTTATCAATCCAGGGAACGGAACCTGCATCCCGGAGTGAGGAAGTTGTGATTACAAATTAAAATTGTAAATTTGCTCCCCGAAAATATCCGCAATGGATAAAATGATTAACAGGTGTTATGCTTAAATACCGGCTATGGTATCAGCATAACCTTTTTCTACACAAGTAATTCAAACGAGGAGCAAAAATGAAGATCAATTCTATGTTAAGCATTTTTTCGCCTAAAGATGTGAAGTTCTTTCCTATGCTAAAGGAAACATCTGGGATTCTGGTTCAATCGGCTACTCTTTTACGTAATTTATTTGCCTCTACTGACAAAAATGAAATAGAGAAGCTTTGCCGGCTAATTAAAGAAGAGGAAGCAAAAGGAGATAAAGTGACCGGCAGAATACTGAAAGCGCTCAACGAAACATTTATTACCCCTTTTGACAGGGAAGATATTGACGCCCTTGCTGACAGTCTGGATGATATTATTGATATCATAAACAGTGCAGCACAAAAAGTAGTTCTTTATTCGCCGGAAAAGATGCCGTCGTGTACGAACAAATTGACAGAGATCATTTATAAAGGCGTACTTGAAGTACAAGGGGCGGTTGAAGAACTGGAAAATTTTAAAAAAACAGATGTGCAATTCCGCCAGCATTATAAGGAAATTAAACGTCTTGAAGAAAAAGCTGATTCGGTATATGAGAACGGGACAATTGACCTTTTTAAAGCGGATATTAAGACTGTAGAATTGATCAAACTGAAAGAGATTATTCAGGAACTGGAAAACGCAGCCAATAAAATCAATCACACAGGAAAAGTACTTAAAACTATTTTTGTCAAATACGCATAATAAAGAAAGAAAACTGATGACTTTATTAATTATTGTTGTTTCGTTGGCAATAATCTTTGATTTTATTAATGGATTTCATGATGCGGCCAACTCGATTGCAACGATTGTGTCGACCAAAGTATTAACTCCTTTTCAAGCGGTATTATGGGCTGCAGCTTTCAATTTCATTGCACTATTCGTAGCAAAATATATTATCGGTGAATTTGGCATTGCCAACACGGTTGCGAAAGTTGTTCTGGAAGAATATATTACGCTTCCTATTATTTTGTCTGGTTTGCTGGCTGCCATATGCTGGAACTTACTTACGTGGTGGCTGGGTATCCCTTCTTCCTCTTCGCATACGCTTATCGGAGGATTCGCCGGAGCGGCAATCTGTGCCAATGGGTTTGAATCCATTCACTCTGCTGTTATTATAAAAATTGCTTCTTTTATTGTATTGGCGCCTTTGATCGGGATGATCATTTCGTCGATGATTACAATTGGAGTCTTGTGGGCGTTCAAAAGAACAAGAGCCAGAAAGGCTGAACATATCTTCAAAAAATTACAACTGGTGTCTTCCGGGTTATTTAGTCTTGGACATGGACTGAACGACTCACAAAAGGTGATGGGTATTATCGCGACAGCACTCATCGCTGTTGGACATATCGAATCGGTGGATAAAATGCCCGCATGGGTTCCTTTTACTTGCTTCGGTGCGATCGGTTTGGGGACCATGATGGGAGGCTGGCGGATTGTTAAGACAATGGGAACTAAAATTACCAAGGTTACTGCACTTGAAGGTGTATGTGCGGAAACGGCGGGAGCTCTTACCCTGTTCCTTACTGAAATTCTTAAAATACCCGTAAGTACCACTCACACCATCACGGGAGCAATCATGGGAGTCGGCGCCGTAAAAAGATTATCAGCCGTGCGCTGGGGAATAACAATCAACCTGCTTTGGGCATGGATACTTACTATCCCGGTGAGCGCCTTGCTGGCAGCTCTGGCATTCCTGATCGTTAACAGCATCGGTATCAGTTAAAACGCCATATATTCCCCAAAAATGATCAGTTACCTTTTCTTAACAAACTCATCGTTTTACACTACCCTGCCTGAAGCTCCCGCACCCATTTTTCGAGAATGATATTGACATCAGCCAGATAACAGGCAGTCATCAACAAAGCCATTGATCCAAATGGTTTATAGAGTGGCTGATATCACTATCACTGAAACAGGAAAGTGGAAAGCAATCTTTAATGACACTTGTTCGGGGGGTGAAGCACTCTTGGGAAGGCCTTTTAATGAAAACAAAATAAATACAAACTTTATTCCACACAGGAGCTTACCAGGAAAATGTAAGATTATTGCGAAGTATTCCAGGTATTGTCTTATTAATAGTCATAACCATATTGACAGAACTAGAGAGAATGGATCGTTTTCGTAATATTGACCATTTATGCGAAATTGTGTGCTATCTTATTGATACCAAAATAAATTATTTTCTCACCGAACTAATGGTGTCTTCCGCAAAATAAAAAAGCGCTTAAACCATTCAATTTAAGCGCCTTTAGTGTTTTTTGATTTCCCAATCGGTGACTCAGCTGGGATTCGAACCCAGGACCCCATCCTTAAAAGGGATGTGCTCTACCTGCTGAGCTACTGAGTCATCCTTATTTCAAATTGCCTTTTTGTGTAAAGGCGGGGCAAAGGTAAAAACTCTGATTTGAAATGCAAACGATACCTGATAAAATTTAAAAAAATGTCATCATGAGTTTTCAACCATCACCTGTTAGATCTGTCATATATCAATAACCTGAAAAAAAGTTACTTTTGTCTCTGTTTCCGAAATGGATTTCTACTTTCAGAAATGGAAATAACGATATGACCTAAATTTTGTGTATTGATACCCGAATTTAAAAGGAATGAAAGGCAAAGTTGTGATTATTACAGGTGCATCTTCTGGCATTGGAAAAGCGCTTGCTTATGAATTTGCTTCGCAGGGCTGCAAACTAGTGCTGGCTGCAAGGCGAACTGTGATGCTCGAAATGATTAAGGAAGAACTAGCCCCGGTGGAAGTATTGATTCAGCAAACCGATGTCAGCATAGAAACAGATTGTAAACGGTTAATCAATGCTGCGGTTGACCGCTTTGGAAGGATCGATATCCTGATCAACAATGCAGGAATTTCAATGCGGGCAATATTTGAAGATGTGGAACTGGATGTATTGCGAAAACTTATGGACGTGAATTTCTGGGGAACTGTTTATTGCACAAAATTCGCTATTCCCTGGCTGCTCCAATCAAAAGGATCGCTTGTCGGGATTATTTCAATTGCCGGATATATCGGTTTGCCGGGAAGAACAGGTTATTCAGCCTCTAAGTTCGCCGTCCGGGGTTTTCTGAATACGATCCGCACCGAAAATCTGAAAAAAGGACTTCATGTGCTGGTCGCAGCCCCCGGTTTTACTTCCTCCGAAGTTCGCAAGGCTGCCTTGACAGCCAATGGTTCCCTGCAGGGTGAAACTCCCCGTAACGAGGAAAAAATGATGTCTGCCGCAGAATGCGCCAGGCACATTATGTCTGCTGTTAAAAAACGTAAGCGCCAACTGATACTGACTTTTGTAGAAGGAAAGTTGTCCGTTTTCCTTTCCAAATTTTTTCCTGCTCTGATAGACAGGCTTGCGTTTTATTATATGTCAAAAGAACCCGATTCTCCCTTTAAATAAGCAAGCGATGCTGGTAGATGAAACAAAAATCCGTGTTTACTATGAAGATACCGACCAAATGGGTGTCGTCTACTACGGTAAATATCTCCGCTATTACGAAATCGGCAGAACTGAAATGATCCGCAATCTCGGTATTTCGTATAAGCAGATCGAGGACAGCGGCATTCTTCTCCCCGCCCGCAGTGTAAAGATCAATTATATTAAACCTGCTCATTACGATGACTTGCTGACCATCAGAACGATTGTAGATCAAATTCCTAAGGTAAAATTTCTAATTAAAGGGGAAATTTATAATCAGAATAACGAGTTGCTCAACGAAGGAGAAGTTGTTTTGGTATTTTTTAATGGCAAAACTAACCGGCCTTGCAAAGCGCCGGAAATATTTATAAACACATTAAAAAAACACTTTATTTAAAAGCCTGATATTTTATTTAATCCCACAAAAAATGACACTAAAACCAGGATCATAATTAAAGCTCCTGAAATTTTATTGAACCACCATAAAACACGTAAGCTGAATTTATGCCTGAACGAACTGACCAGATTAGTCAGAGTTAGCCACCAGATGCTCGCTCCGGTAAAAATTCCCAGAATCATGGTAAATGCGTCATATGGCTGGCTAATATGGAAGACAATACCTGAACTGGCGAAAACCGCCAGAAAGATAAAAACCACCAGCGGATTAGGAAAAGTAATAAGAAATGTAGAAATAAGGTCCTGGTAATAATTACATCCTCTCCTCTTGTATCTGCGCATATCATTCGCCGGATTTTTTCTAAAAATATACACCCCCAGAAAAAACACGATCAATGCCCCAAGAATATGGAAAGTAAGCTGATGCAATCTGATAAAATCAATAATATATGTGAGACTAAATCCGGCTATCAATGCATAAAAAACATCTGTAAGAGAAGCTCCCAGCCCTGTAAGAAATCCTGAAATCCTGTTTTTATTGACTGTTCTTTGAATAATCAGCACGCCTATTGGCCCCAGGGGCACAGAAACCGCCAGTCCAATAATTATCCCTTTTATGAAAATTGACAAAAGCATTTTACAAAAATAACAGAAAAGGCTTTCAAAACCAGTCCTGCAGAGGCAAATTATATAATCTTTTATTAGAAAGTAAATCAACTCTGGGTATATTTGTATTTCCAAAAAAGACCAGTGGCTTAAAAAATTTGAACGTATGAAAAAAATTAGCCTGTTATCGATTTTGTTATTTTCATTATTTATTCAGGGAATGACACAAGATTATCGTTTAAAGCTTTGGCCCGATGGTGCACCAAATAAAAATACGCCTCCGGGAGAAGAAAAATTTTATATCGAAAGAGGGACAAGCCGCTATGAAAATATCTCTGACGCGGAACTGTTTGTATATCTTCCCGAAAAATCAAAAAACACGGGTGCAGCAGTGGTGATCTGTCCAGGTGGCGGGTACCATGTCGAGGCCATTCAACACGAAGGTTTCATGATGGCCGAATACCTGAAACAAAAGGGGATTGCCGGGATCGTTTTAAAATATCGCCTTCCATATGGTCAGCACGACATACCGCTGACCGATGCATTGCAGTCGATCCGTTATGTCCGGTCAAAAGCTGCTGAATGGGGAATTGACCCGGCTCGTGTGGGAATTGCAGGTTCATCGGCAGGAGGTCACCTGGCCTCAACAGCGGGAACTCATTTCGATTTAGGAAACTCAAGTTCTGCTAATCCGCTTGCCCGTCTGAGCAGCCGTCCTGATTTTATGCTTCTGCTCTATCCCGTAATCAGCTTCAATGAGGAAATCGGGCACATGGGTTCCCGTCAAAATCTGATCGGCACGACAAATAACTGGAAGCTGGTATCAGAGTATTCAAACGAACTGCATGTCAACGCCCAAACGCCACCTGTATTTCTGGTCCTGGCCGATGATGATAAAACGGTCGATCCCGAAAACTCTGTTCGTTTTTACCAGGCAATGAAAAAACAGAATGTTCCTGCTGAAATGCATATTTTTCATCAAGGTGGTCATGGTTTTGGCATGAACAAAATCAATAAACCTGCGGAACAATGGCCGGACCTGTTTGTTCAGTGGCTGAGATCAATGAATTTTATTAAATAACATCCGGCGCATGATTGCTGTGATTCGTTAAACCGGTTTTATGGATATTGATATAAGTCCGTGTTCAGTTTTTGGATTCTGTCCCAGATGTGGCTCCGGCCAATTCAGGACGGTAGGTTCGCGTGCAAAAAAATGTGAAAATTGCTCGTTCACCTATTATTTTAATGCTTCGGCAGCAGTAGCTGCTCTCATTTTTGATAAAAAAGGAAGACTACTGCTGACGCGGCGGGCGGTTGAGCCTCATCTCGGAATGCTTGACCTGCCGGGGGGATTTATTGAACCCATGGAATCGGCTGAGGAAGCCGTTTCCCGTGAACTGAAAGAAGAACTCGGTGCAGAGGTGATCAGCATGGAATATGTCTGTTCCTTCCCTAATGAATATCCGTTTTCAGGG
Organism: Prolixibacteraceae bacterium; assembly: GCA_039679975.1. Lineage (GTDB taxonomy): Bacteria > Bacteroidota > Bacteroidia > Bacteroidales > Prolixibacteraceae > JBCFBK01. The sequence continues at coordinate 14,560 of JBDKTZ010000301.1, read as the reverse complement.
CTTTCTGTTGCTACACTCGACATGGCCTTTCGCGTAAAAATAAGATCACTTGACGACATGGTCCCAATGGACGATATTTCGGCATTTGAATTCTATTTTCCGGATGAAGTTCCTTTGGATGAAATACCAGCCACGTCCATCAGGAATATCATAGAGCGGGTAAAACAGGGAAACTGAAACAGTTGAGACTTCGTTTAACCAGAAATTGTCGTAAACCGAAGTCTCCCTTTTCAACGTGACATAATGGATGTATTGATAGAACCGTTGTACATGGGAGATTAAGCTGAATTTGAAATTTACAACTATGAGTGGAAAGATTATGCAGGGACGGATTGATCAACTGCGAAAACAAATGAAAAACCACGGACTTAATGCCTTTTATATATCAGGTACCGATCCTCATCAAAGCGAGGACCTTCCTCAGCATTGGCAGGTCAGGGAATTCATCTCCGGGTTTACCGGATCACTTGGAATGATTGTGATCACTGAGCATGCGGCGGCCTTATGGACAGACTCGCGTTATTTTCTGCAAGCGGCAACTGAACTTGAAGGGACCGCTATCCGCTTAATGAAGTTACGTACAGAAGGATTTTCAACTCCTGAGGAATGGCTGGGACAGATGCTTCCTCCGGGAAGTGTAACAGGAACCGATGCTTGCTGCATGTCCTTTAATCAATTCAGAAACTTTAAAAAGTCCCTCAAAGGAAAGGGGATTGAATTGAAAGATTCCGGCGATCTGACCACAGCGATATGGCCGTCGAGGAAACCGCTCCCGCGGGACCTTGTGTTCGAACACGAGATTCATTATTCCGGCCTTACACGTCTTGAAAAGATTGATTTAATCAGACAAAAGGTAAAAGCTTCCGGAGCAGTAGCAACAATCATTTCAGCATTGGATGATCTGGCCTGGACTTTTAATCTTCGTGGCCATGACATTTTTTGCAATCCTGTTTTTATTGCCTACAGCCTGATTACTGATAACACGATTTCTTTGTATATCGATTCCCGGAAGATACCCTTAAAAATTGGTATGAAATTGAACAAGGAAGGAATATCGGTCAAACCATATGATGGTATATTTGAAGAACTCCGGCATCTGAAGGGAAAGATCCTGATTGATCCTGACCGTACCAATCAGGCGTTAGTGGAATCATTATCTCCTGATGCTGAAATCATTGAACTGACTTCGGTACCAGCCATGCTGAAAGCAATAAAATCGCAAACAGAGTTAGATCAGATCAGGCAAACCATGAAGAAAGACGGGGTGGCTATGATCGATTTTCTCTTCTGGCTCCATGAGACTATTGGCAAACGGGAAATTTCCGACTACAATATTGCCGTTCAACTTGAATATTTTCGTTCTTTGCAGGATGGTTACCAGGGAATCAGCTTTCCTGCGATTATCGGGTATAAACAAACCGGAGCCATCGTTCACCGGAGAGTAACAAAGGAAAATGCCGTTCCTGTTTTCAGAGAGGGAATTTTGCTGGTTGACAGTGGAGGCCATTATCTATCAGGGACCACCGATATTACCCGTACCATTACCCTGGCTGAACCGACACCACAAGAAAGGGAAGATTTTACGATAGCACTGAAAGGAATGATCAATCTGACTATGGCCTGCTTTCCGGCAGGTATAAAAGGGTGTAATTTGGATATCCTGGCAAGAAAGGCGATGTGGGACAGGGGGATAACTTACGGACACGGTACCTCTCACGGGGTGGGGTACTTTTTGAATGTTCATGAAGGTCCGATGAATATTCGTCAGGAATACAACGAACATCCCATCCGGCCGGGAATGGTACTTTCGAATGAACCCGGCATATACAGAGAAGGCCTTTATGGAGTCAGAACTGAAAATATGATGGTTTGCGTGGACAGGGGGCAGACGGAATTCGGGCAGTTTTACGGATTTGAAACCTTAACTCTCTGCCCTATTGATCTGAAATTAATTGAAAAAGATTTGATGAGCGCGCAGGAAATTGGCTGGGTCGACAACTATCACAAGTGGTGTTTCAACCAGTTATCGCCACTTCTGAATGAAGAAAAAACGTCATTTCTAAAGTCGCTTACCCGTCAACTGATATAAAAGAAAAACCGGATCAATGTCCGGTTTTTCTTTTATATCAGAGTTTTAAACGTTATTCTCCGTTCATCGAGATCAGGAATTCTTCTATGGAATTGGTTTTCATTAACCTGTCCTTGATAAAGTCCATAGCCTCAAGCGAATTCATATCGGCCAGATAATTCCGTAGAATCCACACTTTATCCATCATCGACCTGGTCAGCAACAGATCTTCGCGACGTGTACTGGAGGAAACAATATCCACAGCAGGGAATATTCGTTTATTGGACAATTTCCGATCGAGCTGAAGCTCCATATTACCGGTTCCCTTGAATTCTTCAAAGATCACATCATCCATTTTTGAACCGGTATCGGTCAATGCTGTTGCAAGTATCGTTAGTGATCCGCCTTCTTCAATATTACGGGCAGCTCCGAAAAACCGTTTAGGTTTGTGCAATGCATTCGCGTCAACACCTCCCGAAAGAACTTTTCCGGATGCAGGGGCAACTGTATTGTAAGCACGTGCCAGACGGGTAATTGAATCAAGTAAAATAACCACATCATGACCACATTCAACCAAACGCTTTGCTTTCTCCAGCACCATGCCCGCTACGCGTACGTGTCGGTCGGCCGGTTCATCGAATGTGGAAGAGATCACTTCGGCATTTACACTGCGGGCCATATCCGTCACTTCCTCCGGCCGTTCATCGATAAGCAGAACGATCATATAGACTTCCGGATGGTTTGCGGCAATCGCATTGGCGATCTCTTTCAGTAACATGGTCTTTCCCGTTTTTGGCTGCGCCACTATCAAACCACGCTGTCCCTTACCAATAGGAGCAAACAAATCAACAACCCGCGTTGATATATTGTCATGTCCGTTGCCTGTTAAGTTAAATTTTTCATTTGGGAATAAAGGCGTCAAATGATCGAATGGAACACGGTCACGAATATAATCCGGTGTACGGCCATTGATTTCGACAACCTTGATCAAGGGAAAATATTTTTCTCCTTCTTTGGGAGGGCGTATAGTTCCCCTTACCGTATCCCCGGTTTTTAATCCAAATAATTTAATCTGAGACTGAGATACGTAAATATCATCAGGCGAATTTAAATAGTTAAAATCGGAAGAACGTAAAAATCCGTAACCATCGGGCATAATTTCTAAAACCCCTGAATTTGTTATAATCCCTTCAAATTCATAGGGTTTTTCATTCATACTCCCATTATTTCCCGTCTTGGGTTTATTGAGATTATCCCTTTTGGGATGTTTGTTTTTGTGATCCGGTTTAAAGTCTTTCTGAAGATCACGCTGAACTTCCGGTTTATCGTCAGTAGGTTGGGTCTGTTCTCTTCTGGTCAATTCCGACTTTTCTATGACCGGATTCTCTTCGACCGAAATCTGCTCCGGCTCATTGCTTTGAACTTCGGCCACCTTGTCTTCAACCGGTTCCGCTTCCTCTGGTTCAGGTTGTGGCTGTTGAGGCTGTTGTATCTGTTGCGTTGAATGCTGATATAACTTTTCCCTTTGTCTGCGGGCGAAGTCAAAAGCAGCAGCAGCTTTTATCACGACAGCCGTACGACGCCTTTTTTTTGGTTGATCAGCATCATCATTACCGGCATCCTCTGATGAAGTTGCTTCTGTATCATCTTGTTTAATACCAGAAACAGGTCTTACTTTAAAGCTCTTTTCCCGGGCGTTTTCCATCTTCCTTTCAGAAGCAAGAATGGCCTGGGTATCTAAGATCTTGTAAATCAGATCCTGCTTTTTATACGATTCAACCTTTTTGATTTTAAGCTCTTTGGCTATTTCCCGAAGATCAGGAAGCAGTTTTCTGCTTAATTCAATAATATCATACATATTTGAAAATTAATTTTTTAAGTCCAAAAAAAATGGAGAAGTATTGTAATCAGGATTTATATATCTTGGATTTTTAATCTTTGAATTTCCTGCAATATTAATTAATAAGTGGGGATCTGCCAAAAAAATTAGATATTTTTCAGAATTTTTCAGGAAGAATCTGTTTATTTCTGATATTAAAACAAGCTGGTTTAAAAATAGTTTATTCGTTTTGTAAATAATCGCACGTGAAATACGTATTATAAACGATATTTGTTAATCAAACCAATTTTGCAAAAAATGAAAAAATGATACGTTCATGACTTAAATCCACCACTTCGCAAGGAAATCATGGCATCTCATAAAAAAAACGACACGGAAACTCAAAATACAATGATTATTGCTTATTTTCAGCTCCGGTAAACTTATTATGTTTCTGTCAGTTTTATTATTGTAACGACCATACATTTCATTAGAAACTTAAGGATTTTCCAATGAGGCAGCTAAAAATAACAAAACAGGTCACGAACCGGGAAACTCTTTCGCTGGATAAATATCTGCACGATATTGGTAAAGTAGAGCTTCTCAGCGCAGAAAGGGAAGTGGAATTGGCCAAACGGATAAAAAGGGGCGATCAGCAGGCTCTGGAAGAATTGATCAAGGCTAATCTTCGATTTGTTGTTTCAGTTTCCAAACAATATCAGAATCAAGGACTCAGCTTGCCTGATTTGATCAATGAAGGCAACCTCGGACTTATAAAAGCCGCGCAGCGGTTTGATGAAACACGCGGCTTTAAATTTATTTCCTATGCAGTGTGGTGGATACGCCAATCCATATTGCAAGCATTGGCCGAACAAGCCAGGATTGTCAGGTTACCATTAAACAAAATAGGATCAATCAATAAAATAAACCGTACATTTTCAAAACTGGAGCAGGAATACCAGCGGGAGCCGACTTCTGATGAAGTTGCCAATATACTGGAAACATCATCAGAAGTTGTGGAAGATGCAATGAAAGTATCCAGTCACCATGTTTCGATGGATGCTCCTCTGCGCGATGAAGATGACAATAGTTTATATGATATCATGCTCAACAATGAATCGCCCAGTCCGGATAATGTATTAATCACAAATTCATTGCGCAAAGAAATTGAACGTACTTTATCCACTCTCGGAGAACGGGAAGCAGAAATTATTAAGTATTATTTTGGATTAAACGGTTATCCGCAGCATACGTTGGAAGAAATCGGGGAAGTCTTTGGTCTTACCCGGGAAAGAGTTCGGCAAATCAAGGAAAAATCGATCAAGAAATTAAAAAATCATTACAGAAATCGCCTGTTAAAAGCTTATCTTGGCCAATAAATCAATTCTTCGGCTATCTTTACGTCTGCTAAATCTATAGATCGAAAAACCGATGGTTGAAAAATTAATTGCACCTTCTATCCTGGCGGCTGATTTCACCCGGCTGGGTGATGATATTGAGATGCTGAACAAAAGTAAAGCAGATTATATTCATTGTGACGTAATGGATGGCGTTTTTGTACCGAATATTTCATTCGGCATCCCTGTTATTCAGCAGATCCGACAAATTACTGAGAAACCACTGGACGTCCACTTAATGATTGTCAACCCTGATCAGTTCATCGAAGTTTTCAGACAAGCAGGAGCTGCTATACTTACCGTGCATTATGAAGCCTGCCCTCATTTGCACCGTACAATTCAGCGCATTAAGCAAGCCGGAATGAAGGCTTCAGTTTGTTTAAATCCGCACACCCCTGTTCATCTGCTTGAAGATATTATCGGTGATGTCGATATGGTGTTGATCATGTCTGTTAACCCAGGCTTTGGAGGGCAAGTCTTTATTGAAAACTCATACCAGAAAGTGTCGAGGCTGAAGGAATTGATCCTGTCCAAAAATTCATCAAGCCTGATTGAAGTTGACGGCGGTGTTAACTTTGAAACAGGAAAGAAACTTTATGAATCCGGCGCCGACATTTTGGTTGCAGGCAGTTTTATTTTTCAGTCGGACCAGCCTTGCGAGACAATCAATCGCTTTAAAGAATTATAGGCTTTGAATCATCGCAATTCATACGTTTATGCGTTCAAATTTGCCAATCGCAACTTGCGTATCCGTCGTCATTGTTTTGAGACGCCTCTCAATGGTATGAGACCCGCCAATATACATTCCCATAGTGGGCGAAAACCGTGGTGTGCATGGTGTGTTTCACATTAAATTAAAAATACGGAGCTTATTCTTAGGGTAACCCATGCCAATCCCCACGCCAGCGCAGTTGTATAAAACACTGTAAAAAGGGGCCAGAAAATACTCCCTGATTCACTCCGTATAGTGGCAATCACACCCACACAAGGGAAATAAATCAATACAAAAATTAGAAAAGCCAGCGCAACCGGGATCGTGATTATCCTCTGCCCTTTTCTGGCTCCTGAAGGATATTCTTCGATCTGAAGCTCCCGGGAAAGTCCTGCCGTCTCTTCCGCACCCGGCGGAACGCGGTACATCACACCCATTGTACTCACCACAATTTCCTTGGCCGGCAGACCTGCCAGCAGGCTTACACTCATTTTCCAGTCAAAGCCGAGAGGCCGCATCACTGGCTCTATTATCTTACCTAGCTTTCCCAGGTAAGAGTCTTCCAATCGTAAAGCCTCCCGTTCGGCGGCGAGTAACTGTAACTGCCTGTCATTTCGCGTTCCACAAGCAACTTCAATTCTCCTGTCGAGTTCTTCCGTTTTCTCACTATCTCGGGGGAAATAGCCTAATACCCAAATAATGATGACACCTGTCAGAATAACTCCGCCGATCTTTTTTAAATACTGGGCCGCCTTGTCCCACATGTGAACAAGTGTGTTACGAAAGGACGGGATCCGGTATGGAGGCAACTCCAGTACAAATGGGGTCTCCTTATGCCTGAAAATCGTTTTGCTAAAGATTTGAGCCATCAGCAAAGCCACAAGGATACCGGTAAAATAGATACCTGCCAGAACCAAGGCCGGATAAGCCGGGAAGAAGGCAGATATGAAAAGGACATATACGGGCAAGCGGGCACTGCACGACATAAACGGAATAATAAGCATAGTCAGCAAGCGGTCACCAGGGTTACGCAAAGTGCGCGTAGCCATAATGGCAGGTACATTGCAGCCAAATCCCATGACCATTGGAATGAAAGAGCGTCCGTGTAGTCCAAAAAAATGCATGATCTTATCCATAATAAAAGCAGCACGCGACATATATCCCGAATCTTCCATAAAAGAAATGAAAAAAAACAAAATAAGGATGTTCGGAAGAAAGACCAATACGCTGCCTGTGCCATCAATAATCCCGTTCGTGACCATATCCCGGAACATTCCCGCAGGCAAGGCTTCAGTTAAAAAAACATTTAACTGGTGAACCAGCGAGTGAATCCAGTTCATCGGATATTCACCCAGCCTGAACGTAGAGTAAAAAGCAATACCGATCAGGATGAGAAAAACCGGCATCCCCAGAAGCGGATGGGTCAATACCTTATCAATCCGCTCCGACCGTGATACCCCCGAATTCACTTTCGCTTTAAACGTTTCTTTGAGCGCCCCCGAGATAAACCCATATTTGGCATCGGTAATCGTTGTTTCACTATCTTCTCCGTACAGGGATTCAATACGTCTGCACTCTTCATCCGAAACCTCTTTTATCTCCTGATAGTTGGAATACCCCGATAACAGGGATAGTGTCTCACGGTCCTTCTCAAGGAGTTTGATCGAAAGAAAACGGGAAGAGAATTTATCGGTTACCGGTTTATTTGCCCTGATCATTCTTCTGATGCGACGGATTGACTTTTCAAGTTCAACGCCGTAATTGATATGAATATGCCTGACAATCGGATCCCGTTCTTCATACACATCAATAGCCTTCTGCAGCAGATCATCAATTCCCCTTCCCTTCGAGCTGATCGTTGGAATCATCGGAATACCTGTTAGTTTGCCCAGTTTGTCGTAATTGAACCGATCCCCGTTCCGAAGCAGCTCATCATACATGTTCAGCGCACAAATCACCTTGATGTCCATGTCGATCAACTGGGTCGTCAGATACAGATTACGTTCCAGATTCGTGGAATCAATGACGTTAATAACAATGTCGGGCGTTTCCTTCCAGATATATTCCCGGACGTAGATCTCTTCAGGCGAATAGGCTGTCAGCGAATAGGTCCCTGGCAGGTCAGCCAAAACAAACCGGTATCCAAATTTTTCGAATTCAGCATTCTTGGCATCTACCGTTACACCGCTGTAATTCCCAACATGTTCCTTTGAACCTGATAAAAAATTGAATAAGGTAGTTTTTCCGCAATTGGGATTGCCAACCAACACAATATGGATAACCTTCCCTTTTTCGCTTGCTGAAAGTTTGAGGTTCTCCAAATCAATGACTCCTTCATAAACCGCGGAAACCTGAGGTTGAGCTTCAAGGAAAGACATCACTTCAATTAAATCGGCTTCCGATCGTCTGAGCGTGATATTGTAGTCCATGATCCTGAATTCAATAGGACCTTTAAAAGGAGTATTTTTGATTACCTTTACTTCCTTCCCTTTTACAAATCCCATTTCCGTTATTCTCTTGCGGAATGACCCGTGCCCCAAAACTTTGGTAATAATGACGATCTCATTATTTTTAACATCAGAAAGTCTCACTGAAAATTTTCCCTTTACTGACTAATTGAACTATAAAATAATCCGCAAAGATATCCAACTTTTTAAAAATAACTTAAAAAAACCAAAAAAGCCTCGCATTCACTGTGGTTTCATATATCTTTGTAGACTCAGAAAGCCATCATGGAAGAGAATAATAATTTAAAAAAAATACAGGAAGCAATCGATTCCCTGCCCGATAATTTCAGTATACTGGAAGAACAGATCGATGTAAACCTTCAAATGGAATATTTTGATTATACTAAAGATAAAAGAAACAATCAGAAAATCAAAGATTTTGCTATCGCTGAACAACAGCTGAACGATTCCAAAGAAAATGCTGAACAAAAAAAACACTTGCTGGTCAGGCTTGCCGGACATGATGAGGTTGAAGCATTCCGGATTATCGAACGTTTTCAGAAAAAGTCAAAGGGAAAACTAAAAAAATGGGCCGTACTTGCCCTTCAGGAAAGCCGTATGATCCTGCAAAGCTCATTGCTGGGTGAACAACAGGTATTCATCTCTACAGGCCTTGGAGGAAAGGGCCAGAACATCCGTTATTTCATTGCCATGATGAAAAAAGAAATGGAAACTCCTTTCACAAACACACAAACCAGGATCATTGAAACGGAATTTCAATTCTTTCTGAAAAAAAGTGAGGGAGAACTCGAACAGATCAAGTTTGAAGGTGAATTTGCATTGGGGTCTTTTCTTTTCCCGTTAAAAAAGAACCTGCACGATATTTTCAGGTCATTCATTGAAGAATGCAACCAATATGGCGACTTTTTACATGAAGACGTGATTATCACCAATGTTAAAACCTTGTCGGTTGAGGAAGTGAGAAAATTCTTAAAGCAAAAATCGAATGAAGAAGAATAAAGTGAATCTGGCCCTTCAGGTATTGCCGCAAGCGAAAGGAAAAGAAAGTTATGACCTGGTTGACCTGGCGATCGCCGAAATTAGTGCCTCCGGATTAAAATACAGAGTCTGTCCTTTCGAAACTGTTATAGAAGGCACTTACGATGAAGTCATGGAACTGGTAAAAAAGGTTCATCAGGTTCTTGAAAAAAACGGAACAGAAAAAATGATGACTTACATTAAAATACAAACTGTTTTTCAGGAAGATGTGGTCATCGAAGATAAAATGCATAAATATGAAGGATAAAAATCCGGATTTTATTTGATGGTTATTTTATAAAAATACTATATTTGCAACGCTTTCGCAATGGCCCCGTAGCTTAATGGATAGAGCATCTGACTACGGATCAGAAGGTTGGGGGTTCGAGTCTCTCCGGGGTCACCTCTCGGGACAAATTCAAAATTGATGAATTTGTCCCGTTTTTTTTGCCTCCTATTTCATTGTCTACCAACAGAATATATTCTAATGCTTCGTTTATTCTTGTGGTTCGAAATTGAAATCCGTCAAATGTCAATTTTTCGGGGAAGACCGAACGAATGATTTTTCTTTTCTGAGCGATGGTACCATTTTCATACAAAACATCCAGTTGGGAAATGTGGCTAATGGCTTTATCCACCGATTTTGCTTTCATTCTTCATTATCCCCTATCTTTGGTCAGGATTTATTTAAAAACGATGAACGTGGGTAATGATTTCCCCGCACCTAAAATTGACCTGTTTATTCAACAAACTCAACTGGTACCCGTTGGAAGAAATTAAAATGGCAGACACAAAATAAACCGGCAGCAATCATAGAACTGTTATTCCTTATAACATATCACTTTGCATCAGGGTTATTGACATAAAAGAACTAATTTTGCCGGACTAAAAGAACAATAGTCTGCATGCAAAAAAAACACTCGGTAAAAAAGAAAACGGAAGAAATCGTTTCCAGAAATCATGATGAGCGGGCGGAAGAAGCGTTGAGGGAAAGCGAGTCGAAATACCGGTTGCTCATTGAACACTCCTCCGACCTGATCTGGAACCTGGATCTGCAAGGTGTTTTTACTTATGCCTCGCCTTCATGGGAGCGGATAACCGGCTATGCACCGTCGGCTGTTATCGGCAAGTCATTCGGAGAAATTGTCCGTTCCGACTTCTTTTCATCTTTCCCGCAATTGATCCAACAGATCATTCAGACTCAATCTGCTATGTATTTTCATGAATATCAGGTTATTCATGCTAACAACACCTGGCACTGGCATGCTGCCGCCGTTTCTCCTGTAATCGGGAAAAAAGGAGAATTGATCTCAGTAGTCGGCGTTTCGCGTGATATTACCGAACAAAAGATGGCAGAGGAAACGATCCGTATCAATGAAACCCGTTTACGGCGGGCAGAACTCGCATCAAAATCGGGGCATTGGGAACTTCATCTTCATTCAGGAGAGATAATCGCCTCGGAGGGGGCTGTTAAAGTATATGGCCTTCGTAAAGAAGTTTTGGATTTTAACGAGATCAGGGGGATCCCGCTGCCGCAGTACCGTACTTTGCTGGATGGGGCATTAACCGATTTAATTGAGCGTGGCTTGCCTTATGACATTGAATTCAAAATAAGGGTGGCCGGGACCGGCGAAATAAAGGACATCCATTCTGTGGCTGAATTCGATAGCGAAAAGAAAATCGTATTTGGGATTATCCAGGATATTACCGACAGGAAGCGTACGGAGGAAGCCTTGAAGAAAAGCGAAACCAGACTGAAAGAGTTGAATGCGACAAAAGACAAGTTCTTCTCGATCATCGCCCACGACCTGAAAAGTCCTTTCAACAGCATTGGCGGATTCAGCGATCTTCTGGAAGAGATGGCGCAAAAGGGAGATTGTGAAGGAATTAAAGTATACACAGGCCTTATCCGGAAATCATCAATGCAGGTGATGAACCTGCTCACAAACCTGCTGGAATGGTCGCGTTCCCAAACCGGTAAGATGAAATTCAACCCGGTATTTCTTGGAATTCGTTCACTCGTTGACGAAGTGATTGAATTACTGAATTCTGCTGCACAACAAAAATCGATCACTGTTCAAAATGAGTTGCCGCCCGGATTGGTTATTTTTGCAGACAAAGCTATGCTCGGTACCATTTTACGGAACCTGATCTCCAATTCCGTCAAATTCACTAAGCCCGGTGGCCGGATCATCATTTCGGCTGTCCAGGATATTGAATGGACCACCGTTACAGTAAAGGACAATGGTATCGGGATAAAACAGGAAGTAAAGGAAAAGTTGTTCCGCATTGATGAAAGTTATTCTACCCCGGGTACTGATAATGAGCAGGGAACCGGATTGGGACTGATCCTGTGCAAGGAACTTGCAGAAAAGCACGGCGGAACAATCAGCGTAGAAAGTGAACCGGGAAAAGGAAGCACATTTTATGTAATCATACCGGCTAATAGAAATTTTAACACCGGCAATCCGACATAGCCCGATAGCAGACCCGTGAACTGCTATTGCGTCAGCAGAGAGGGTTTGTTTTACCTTTGCCCTTTCAAAGGCTTCTTTTCCTCTGAACAAGAATAAATAAATCAATTTTGCGATAGACATAAAGTTTTTTTTTATATTTATAACACCAGAAGATGGTTTGTTATGGGAAGAAACAAACCTGTTTTTATTATGAGCCATAAAACATCTCTTTATAATTCAATGATAAACAAAGCTGGCTGGAAGCGGATATTTATCTCACAAAATAAGAAATGGTGTTATGATCCTGGACATTCTTAAAAAGTATTTCGCGATCTTTCCGGGTAAGAAGAACATAAATGGCAGTAATAGCGACCGGGAAGGCGCTGATGACCTTAATTTGCTCCGCAACCTGATTGACAGGGCAAACGATTCGATTGAAGTGCTCGATCCTGAAACAGGAAGATTTCTTTATGTAAATGAAAGAGGCTGCCGGGATCTTGGATACAGGCGCGAAGAGTTATTAAAACTAACCATTTTCGATGTTGATCCGTCAGTTGACCCTTCCCTGTTAACACAAATGACGGAAGAAGTTTCCGCAAAGGATAGCAAAATATGGGAAGGTATCCATTTACGTAAAGACGGCTCCACATTCCCGGTTGAAGTGAATATCAAAATGGCGGCCATCAGCCGTAAATACCTGATCGCGGTAGCGCGCAACATTACAGCCCGAAAACAAGATGCAGAAGCACTCAAACGTTCGGAACAAAAATACCGGGATATTTTCAATTACGCCCCGGTCGGAATTTATCAGAGCACCCTTGAAGGGCGGTTTTTGACCGTCAATGACCAATTGGTCAGGATCCTTGGATATGATTCAGTTGATGAATTGCTGCAGAAAAATATGGCCGGTGATATCTACTTTAATCCGGGAGAAAGAGAATTTTTCATTACCCATTATGACCCCAATGTTCCGGTACACAACATGGAAGTACGTTGGAAAAGGAAAGACGGTACGCCTTTTTGGATTGAGCTGAGTTCCCATGCTGTTAAGGACAGTCAAAACCACGTCCTGTTTTTTGAAGATTTTGTCCGGGATATTACACTACGCAGACAGGCCGAAGACGAGACAAAAAAAGAACGAAAATTACTTCGTACCCTGATCGATCATCTGCCCTACCCGATCTATTTTAAAGACCGGGAAGCCCGCAAGATCATTGCAAATCTGGCGGATGTCGAAAATATTGGTTGTGCAAATGAAGCCGAAGCCCTGGGTAAAACAGACATTGAGCTATTTGAAGGAGAGATTGGACACAGAGGTTACGCTGACGATCAGAAAGTTCTGGAATCGGGCCTGCCTATTCTTAACCGGGAGGAAGTATTTTCAGATAAAAATACCGGACTTCAGCGCTGGTTACTTACGTCCAAAATCCCGCTGTTTGATGAAACAGGAAAGACTAACGGGTTGGTTGGAATCGGAAGGGATATCACTTACCGAAAAAAAGCAGAGGAACAGATTCAGAAACTAACAAAAAGTGTGGAACAGAGCCCCTCAAGCATCATTATCACCGATGTCAGCGGGTCAATTGAATATGTGAACCCCAAATTCCTGGAAATAACCGGATATAACAAAGAGGATATCGTTGGTAAAAATCCCCGTATCCTGAAATCAGGCAAAATGTCCGACGAAGTTTACAGGCAGCTTTGGGAAACGATCGTATCGGGTAATACCTGGAAGGGAGAGCTGGTTAACCGGAAGAAAAACGGCGAGTTATACTGGGAGTGGGTAACAGTGACCTCCATTAAAGATGAAGCCGGACAGATCACCAATTTTATCGCTATAAAGGAAGATATCAGCGCCCGGAAGCAGATGGAAGCGGAACTTATTAAAGCCAAAGAAAAGGCAGAAGAAAGCGACCGGCTGAAATCGGCCTTCCTTGCCAATATGAGTCATGAGATACTCACTCCCCTAAACAGCATTATTGGTTTTTCAGAATTGCTGCAGGATAATGACTTTGACGATCAGCAGAAAAAAGAATTCCTCAGTCATGTGATCGACAACGGAAACAGCTTGCTATCCATTGTAAGCGATATTATGGATATCTCCAAAATAGAATCGAGGCAGATCGAACTAAGGAAAACGCCTGTCTCTGTTAACCAGTTCTTAAGCAGGCTGATTGAACGGTCAGAATTCCTGCCGGAGAAAAAGGATCTCCGGATAAGGATTGACATCAACAGTGAAGATTGCATCATCATAACCGATAAGGAGCGGCTTAATCAGGTATTCAATAACCTGATCAGCAATGCCGTGAAATTTACCGACCAGGGGTATATTCAGATCGGGTACCGAAATGAAGGTGACATAGTCACATTTTATGTGAAGGATACCGGGATCGGAATCCCTGAGGAATTTCATGAAATTATCTTTGAACGATTCAGACAAATTGAAACTGAAAAGAACCGTAAATATGGAGGCAATGGCTTGGGACTGGCCATTGCCGGGAGCCTGGTTGAAATGATGGGAGGTAAGATCTGGCTGGACTCTTCTCCGGGGAAAGGATCCGTATTTTATTTTTCGATCCCGTGTAATCCGGTTACTGATGACAATTTGCAAGACCGCAAGTCA
>JBDKTZ010000598.1:0-3138 GCA_039679975.1 Prolixibacteraceae bacterium | reverse complement strand
CTGCAGGTTCGGATTTGGCAGGCCATGCCACCAAGTCGGCCGCACAAGCCATGATGGCGCGTGTGTTCCTGTTCTATACCGGCAGATATGCAAAAACGGAACTCCCCGGAGGAATCACCAAAGCCCAGGTGATAAGCTGGATTGACGATTGTGTTCAGAATTCGGGACATGACCTGGTTTCCGACCAGCGTAACCTTTGGTCTTATACAAACGAGGCCACTGAAACCAATGATAAGAATTATCGCTATAACTATGTAGTTAGGAACAACCTGCATTGGGTCGGAAACAGTTCGGTTGAAACCCTGTTTGCCAACAAGCATAAACTGAAAGGTAACAGTTGGACGTATACCTGGTTCAGTAACACAGTGGCCCAATTCTTCTCCCCTTCCGGTGACAATATGGTGAAAAGCCCCCGCTATGAAAGTTATCCTTTTGGACAAGGATGGGGAGCAGGGCCCGTATCGCCGGCAATGGTCGAAGACTGGAAGAACTGGTCGAAACAACAATCGTATCTGAACGGGGTAACCGAAGACCCCCGGTTAACCGGTTCGATCTGGTCCTACCGCGCCCTTGATCCGAATAACACCGGTAACGAATTGCTGAACAGGAAATTATCTTCCGATGAACCTGATTATACCGTTTCAACCCGTTATTATGAGCAAACGGGATACTTCCAGAAAAAATACATCAATGTCCTGTCTTATTATAACGGAGCGTTCAACATGTTCGGGCTGCAAATGTACCCTGATGAAAACCCTACGGTGGCTCAATCGTTGAATAATATCGCCGACCTGATTCATATCCGCTTCGCGGACGTATTGCTCATGCAGTCGGAGTTAAAGGAAGGCGCTGCCGGGTTGAACCGGGTACGTGCCCGTTCCAATCTCGCTCCGGTAGCCTGGTCACTGCAGGCTATCAAGGATGAACGCCGTTGGGAATTCGCGTTCGAATCCATCCGCTGGTGGGATTTGCTCCGCTGGTCGGGACCCTCTCTCGACGAGGCCGGAGATGCGCTGAACAGACAAACCGGATTTACATTGATCAATGCCGCCGAAGTAAAGCCGATGGTAAATTATGACTATAAGGCGCGTTTAAAACAGACGCAGGGGTATTGGCCTATTCCTCAAACGGAGATCGACAAAGCCAACGGCGTACTCGAGCAGAATCCCGGGTGGGAACCTTCCGCCCAATTTACGGACTGGAATAACATGTAGCCGATTAATCATTTAAAATCGAAATCAAATGAAACAAGGTAAATTATATACCATTTTATTCATGGTTGCAGTCGCATGGTATGCATGCGACCCGATTGAAGACGAATCGTTGCGGGAAAAATACTACGAGAACGCGGGTGTTCCCCTCACAAAAGCAGAACTGGAAGCGGCTATCTCTGTTACCCAACCCATACCCAATCAGGACGGAGTAGTGTCGGGTGACCAGTATGTTGTGCTTAAGAATAATCGTCCCGACATACCTGGAGTCTGGCATATTGAATGGGGGGACGCAGATAGCAGGAGTACAAAAACCTTAGGAACCGATAACGATACCCTTATCTGTGAAAGCAATGATTTGTATGATGTCTACTTCGTCGGTATTTCTGCAAATACAATCATCCAGACCGACCCTGTTCATTTAACAGTAACCAATTGTTTCGACTCCTGGCAAACGCTGTTGACCGGCGCCGTAAACAAGGCGGACAAAACGGCGAAAAAGACCTGGGAATTCTGGCCTGGCCCGAACAAAAATGTGGTCTACTACAACGGGATGTATGGCAACTGGCTGGTGGACGGCACGGTAAAATCGATACATGATGGCCTCAACAGCTGGGACGGCGGAGGCACGACACTTGCCGCCGCGGGGGCATGGACGATGGCGTTCGAATACAACGGGCAGAAGCTGACCACGTATAAGCCTGACGGAAGCGTGGGCGGCACGGGAACCTACGCTTTCTCGCACGATATTCCGACCGGCGGTTCCGGGACCCCGCAAAATTATATAATCGGCAGCCTGATCACAACTACTCCCTTGCCAGGAAGCACGACTTCATGGGAAGTGCTTGGCGATCGTCCCACATACTGGTTGTGGCAGCTCGACGCGGAGCACATCTGTGTGGTGCATCCTGCATCGACATGGGCACAGGGCGATTTCTGGGATAACTCTGCATGGTACGGTTTCTATCAGGTAAAGGAGTAAATCAACTACTGGAAGACTATTTATGAGAAAGATTCTATACCTTGTACTGGCTTCAATTGTCTTACTGGCAAGCTGTAATGATGATGACTATACAACGGGCATAAGAGCTCCCGGTACAGATAATAACCTGCCGGAACCGGTGGAAGGACGCATAGCCCTGGCTTACGTGACATCCTGGAGTACGGTTATCCCTGATCCCACTTACCTGACAAATATCAATTATGCCTTTGCCGAACCCTATATGGAAGGCGGAGTTTACAAAGGGATCTATGTACTGGGTGACGAAAGCCGTTTCCGGCAGATCGTTAATCTGAAGAAGATTAATTCCAATCTGACCATTTCCATTTCTTTCGAGAACTCGCAAGGTCAAGGTTTTTCACAACTTGCCAAATCGGATGAATACCGTAAAGCTTTTGCCAATGACTGCAAAGCTTTTCTGCAAAAGTGGGGTATTGACGGAATCGATATGGACTGGGAATTTCCCGGGCTCTCCTGGAGCGGTGATCCGAATGCTTATGATGTGGCAGTTGATGTAGCGAACCATGTGCTGTTGATGAAGCAACTGCGTGAAACCTTGGGAAATCAGTACCTGCTTACCTATGCCGGTTTTTGCAGGGATAAGGAGCTGGTGACGGGGGGCTGGCGCTATATTGACATTGCAGCTGTAGCCCCTTATGTCGATTTTGTAAATATCATGACCTATGACCTGGATGCGGCTCCTCATCACCAATCCGCACTGCATGATCCGTCAGCGGCTTATGACTGTGCCCGTGCTGTCCAGGTCTATCTGGATGCCGGTATGCCTGCCGGTAAACTGGTGTTAGGCATTCCTTTCTACGGACGCCACTCCTGGACGGAAGCGATCAACTACAAAAAGATCCTCGAACTTGACGCCCAATCTTATAAAATCGACAATTGGGACGATGCGGCTTCTGTTCCGTACGT